>CAMWUH010000145.1 GCA_947177325.1 uncultured Bacteroidales bacterium | reverse complement strand
GTGGAGGAGGGTGGGGCGGACGCGCTTGCCTTTGAGGGGGGCGTGGGCGAGGCGGGTTATCAGGGCTGTGGCTTCGTCGACGGGCACGGCGGCGGTGGATTCGTGATCGTCGACGGTGATATTGCCTACCTGTGAGCCGTCGAGACCGCCGGTTTTGGTGAGGTAGCCGAGGATGTCGGCTTTGGAGATTTTTTCTTTTTTGCCGAGGTTGAAGTGGATGGTGGTGGTGGTTGCGCGGATGGGGTCGGGTGACTCTCCTTTGGGGGTATAGGCTCGGTCGAAGCCTACGAATTGGGGGATGGTCTCGCCGTCGGCGATGATGGCGTAGACGGTGCCGCGGGCTCCTTGGCGGGCGGTGCGGCCGTTGCGATGTGTCCAGGTGGCCTCATTGATGGGAAGATGGTAGTGGATGACGGATTCTACTTCGGGTATGTCGAGTCCGCGGGCGCCGAGGTCGGTGGTTACGAGTATGGGTGTGGAGCCGTTGGCGAATAGCCGGAGTGCGTGTCGTCGGTCGGTTTGGTCGAGGGCGCCGTGGTATAGGCCGGCGGGGAGCCCTCGCTTGGCGAGATGCCGGTAGATGCGCTCGGCGCTTTCGCGGTGGTTGGCAAAGATGATGGCTTTGCCGTTGTGTAGACTGCGAAGGAGGTCGGTGAGCGTGTCGAGCTTGTCGGGGACGGGGGAGGGGACTTCAACGATGGGCACGGGCACGGTGGGAGCGCCTGAGCGATTGGTGAAATCCATCACTTCGATGTTATGCCTGTCGGTAATGAATGGGGGCAGCTGCTCGAGCAATGTGGCCGAGGTCAGCATGCGCAGGGTGGGGCGCCCGGCTTGACGCATGATGCGTTTCATCTCATCCTCGAAGCCGAGTTCGAGCGATTTGTCGTATTCGTCGAGCGTGACCAGTTCAACCTGTTTGAGCGAGATGGTGGCGCGTTGCAGGTGGTCGAGCAAACGACCGGGGGTGGCAACGATGATGTCGGGCACCACTGAGAGTGATTTTGCTTCGTCGTCAAATCGGTGGCCGCCATATAGGGGGGTGACTTTTAGCCCCACGGCCACACGGCGAAATATCTCGGCTATCTGCACCACCAGTTCGCGTGAGGGGGCAATGACGAGGGCTTGCACTCCTTGGCCGGCTTTGTTGAGGTCGAAAGCGCGGAGCATGCGGATGATGAAGGCGAGGGTTTTGCCGCTGCCGGTAGGGGCAATGAGCACTATGTTGGTTTTATCGGTTTCGCTCATAGCGATTTGCATGGCGTTGAGCTGCTCAATGCCCATGCGCTCTTTGATATTGTGGATTATTTCGCGGGTTTTCATGTTGGAGGATGGTTTTTGTAGAAATAACGTTGCAAAGATAGCTAAAAGTTCGATGAAAAAAATTTAGTTAAAAGCGTTTTTGATTTACGAATTTCTTACTAACTTTGTGAGAAGCTTTACAGCGCAAAACCTGACTGCTCAAAATTTCTAAAATAATAACAAAAATATATCTCACGTTTTTTAATTCTATTACTATCATGTCAAAAGTTACAGTCGTAGGCGCCGGCAATGTAGGCGCAACATGTGCAAACGTATTAGTAACAACTCAAGCTGCCGATGAAGTAGTATTGCTCGATATCAAAGAGGGCGTTTCTGAAGGCAAAGCTATGGATATCATGCAAACTGCCAATATCCTCGGTTTGGAAACCCGCTTGACCGGTGTTACTAACGACTATGAAAAAACAGCCGGTTCTGACGTTGTTGTTATCACTTCAGGTATTCCCCGCAAACCCGGTATGACTCGCGAAGAGCTCATCGGCGTTAACGCAGGCATCGTTAAATCAGTTACAGAGCAAGTGTTGAAATACTCGCCCAACGCTGTTATCGTTTGCGTTTCCAACCCTATGGATACCATGACTTACCTGATTCACAAAACTTCAGGTCTGCCCAAAAACCGCATTATCGGCATGGGTGGCGCACTCGACTCAGCTCGCTTCAAATATTTCCTCTCAATCGCTATGGGCGCTAACCCCAAAGAAGTTGAAGGTATCGTGATCGGCGGACACGGCGACACCACTATGATTCCTTTGACTCGCTTCGCTGCTTATCGTGGTGTGCCCGCTTCCAACTTCATCGCTGAAGATCAATTGGCAAAAGTTGCTGCCGATACTATGGTAGGCGGCGCTACTCTGACCAAGCTCCTCGGCACCTCAGCATGGTATGCTCCCGGCGCAGCTGCAGCTCAAGTGGTTTCTGCCGTTCTCGGTGACCAAAAGAAACTTATTCCCTGCTCAGCTCTGCTCGACGGCGAATACGGCGAACGCGACCTTTGCATCGGTGTGCCCTGTATCCTCGGCAAAAACGGCATCGAAGCTATCGTTGAACTTCCCCTCAACGATGCTGAAAAAGAAGCTTTCAAGAAATCAGCTGAAGCTGTTCACAAAACTAACGACGCCCTCGCAGGCGCTCTCTAATCAGCTCCGAAAATGAAACTACGTCATATCTTCCCGGCAGCCGCACTTCTGGCAGTAGCAGCTTTCACCTCTTGCTCAAACGGTAATCCCTCGAAGCAAGAACAGGAAAACATTGAGAAGGTCAACGAGGCTGACATGACCCCCGACAAGCCCTTCACAGGCGTGCAAGAGGTCGTTGACGACAAAATTCCTTCAACGCCCGGAGTCGCTCAATTTATCGACTTCAATGCAACCTGGTGTGGTCCCTGCCAGAATTTCGCACCCGTGTTTCATAAGGTAGCTGAAGAATTTGCCGGAAAAGCCAACTTCTACTCAGTTGACACCGACGTTAACCCCGACTTGGCCGAGCTCTACAACGTGCAATCAATCCCCATGATTGTAGGTATCAGTCAAGATGGTCAGGTAACAACCACCATCGGAGCCAAAAGCTACGACGAATTTGTGGCATTTGTTAACGACGTCATAGAATAACATTTTCCGGGAGCTTTCAACGCTTCAAGATTAATCCTATTGAGGGCGAGCATAGCCACGCATTGTAGCTATGCTCGCCCTCAAAGTTTTTCGAGCGGTTAACATTTATACAGGCTTAATTCGGAATGCCATCGGTGCAATCGGCATCTTTTGTTGAAGTGGCGGTTGAAAAAATGAACCGGGCTACTCTCGCGAGCAACCCGGTTCTTAACCTATGATTCACTTATTGTTGATTATTTCAGACTATAAAAAAATTATTGCGCTTTCCTTGGTATTGTCCTTGGTGTTTTATTTTCTATGGCAAAGTAACGAAACATTTTATTCATTTGCAAATTTTTATGCATAAAATTGCGCTTTCAGGCGAATTTTTTTAACTTTGACCCCGAAAAAGGCCTCACCAAGGCCGACTACACATTATTATATATTATATAGACAATCTTTTTTACACCATCCCCCGACTATGAGATTAATAATTGAAAGAGATTACGACATGGTGGCTCAATGGGCCGCTGAATATGTTGCCGGCCGCATCAAAGAGGCAAACCCCACTCCGGAGCATCCTTTCGTGCTCGGCTGCCCCACCGGCAGTTCCCCCTTGGGTATGTATCAACGTTTGGTTGAGATGTATCGTCAAGGCAAAGTTTCATTTCGCAACGTTGTTACCTTCAACATGGATGAATATTGCGGCATTCCGGCTGACCATCCAATGAGCTACCACTCCTTTATGTGGGATAATTTTTTCTCGCATATCGACATCCTTCCCGAAAATGTCAATATTCTCGACGGCAACGCGCCCGACCTTGATGCCGAGTGCCGTCGGTTTGAGGATAAGATAGCCTCTTATGGTGGCATCGACCTGTTTATGGGTGGTGTCGGCCCCGATGGGCATATTGCCTTTAACGAGCCCGGCTCGTCGCTCCACTCGCGCACTCGCCGCAAAACTCTCACCCGGGACACCATCATTGCCAACTCCCGCTTTTTCGATAACGACACCACTAAAGTGCCTACTCAAGCTCTGACCGTAGGCGTAGGCACCGTTATGGACGCCCGTTCGGTGATGCTCCTCGTGACCGGCCTCAATAAAGCCCGAGCCCTTAAGCATGGCGTAGAGGAGGGGGTGAGCCAAATGTGGACCATTTCCGCTCTCCAGTTCCACCCTCATGCCATCATAGTGGCCGATGAGGATGCCTGTATGGAGCTGAAAGTGTCAACCTACCGCTATTTTAAGGAAATCGAGGGGAAATAACTTCGGCGCTCTTGAGTTCTGAGGTATTTTGATAAATTTATTAGCGCATTCCGGCCAATCAGCTCTCAGGGTTGATTGGCCCTTTTATTTGCGGAAGAGACAATGAAATCAAATTGTTAATTTAACATTTAAATGTTAAATTTTGCTCGTATGAATCAAATTTAGTGTTAAATGTTACAAAAATTCAAAACTTTTCACTTAATTTGTAGAAAGATTGGGCCGAAATAGAGTCATTTCACGGTCAATTAGCCCCCTTCGGGAGGGCTAACTTTGTGTGGCTCTTTAATTTATCGCGTCGATTGGCGCCGGCTCAGTCTGCAATCTTACTTTATTAATTAACCCTTAAATCTAAAATCAACTTCTCCAAATCGATCAAATCTCACTCCTGCTTTAACTGTCGCCACATCGGCGTCAGAACACCATTGAAAAACAGCGACTCCCAATCTCCGCTATTTATTTAATGAGAAACAAAAAACAATCAACTATTATAACTAAACCCAATTTAATCACTTAAAACTTTCTTGCATGAAGAACATTTGTTTTCAAATGACCCGGAAAGCTTGGCTCGCCATGGTAATGGTGCTTTGCCTTTCTTTCCCTGCTTTAGCGCAGAAAATCACAGTATCCGGTACTGTGATTGACACTTACGGTGACCCTCTCTACGGCGCCAGTGTCATCGCTGAAGGAACAAGCCTCGGAACTGCAACCGACATCGACGGTAACTTCCGTCTCGACGTCGACCCCAATGCAGTTTTGGTAGTGTCGTATGTAGGTATGGACACTCAACGCATCCCCGTTGACGGTCGCACTCACATCGACGTTACTCTTTCCGAAAACTCAGTTATGCTTAACGAAGTCGTAGCCATCGGTTATGGTGTTGTTAAGAAATCTGATGCTACCGGTTCAGTTTCGGTAATCAAACCCGACGATATTGAAGCCGGTATTTCAGCTTCAGCTCAGGAGCTCCTCGTTGGTGCTTCTCCCGGTGTGGTTGTAACAACCGACGGTGGTGACCCCACAGGTGGTGCTACAATCCGTATCCGTGGTGGTGCTTCACTTAACGCATCTAACGACCCCTTGATCGTTATCGACGGTGTGCCCCAAACTAACCAGAGCAACGCAGGCGGCACTAACGCCTTGACTATGCTCAACCCCCAAAACATCGAGTCAATGACCATCTTGAAAGACGCATCTGCTACCGCTATCTACGGTTCTCGTGCATCTAACGGTGTAATCATCATCACCACCAAGAAAGGTCAATCAGGCAAACCCCAAGTTAACTTTGCAGCAAACTTCCACGTGGCTACAGCTCGCAAAACTCTTGATTTGATGGACGGTTATCAGTTCACTCAAGCTATGGAAAAATACTATAGCGACAACCAAGCAGTTTTGGATCAACTTGGAACAGCCAACACCGACTGGCAAAAAGAAGTGCTCCGTACCGTGTTCTCTCACGACTACAACCTCTCTATCGGCGGTCAAGCCGGCTGGTTGCCCTATCGCGTGAGCGCATCTTACACCAACAACGAAGGTATCCTCAAAACTTCTAACATGCAACGTGCTACCGTTGGTTTCAACCTTTCGCCCAAATTCTTCAACGGTGAATTGTCAATCAACGCTAACGTTCAAGGTTCTTACATCCGTTCACAC
>CAMWUH010000144.1 GCA_947177325.1 uncultured Bacteroidales bacterium | reverse complement strand
TTGTTGGATATCATATAATAGATAATCAATTAAGTATACACATAATATAATTACATATAGGTTATGGCTTTTATCAAATGCCGCTCTTGCGGATATCAGATTTCAAGTTTCGCTAAGTTTTGCCCACGATGTGGAGCTCCTAATAATGCCGAGGCAGTGACTCCGGCACCTCCTGCCCAGGCCGCGAATCAGTCAATTTTACCCCAACCTGTTCAGCAACCCCAGCCTGTGGCGAAACCTCAACAGGAGGTACAACCGGTTGTAACTAAACCGCAAGTTGAACCGGAGGTTATTACCATCATTGAGGATAAACCGAAAAAATCACGTATGTGGCTTTGGTTGTTGCTGGTAGCGTTGTTGCTGATACTGATTGGCGGTGGCATTGGCGGCTATTTCTATTACCAGAATGTTTATTTACCGGAGAAGATTGACCGCGAAGCACCGCGCACTTATCCTATTGTTAACCTCGTGTTGCGTCAAACCAAAATGGCAGATGGTGATTTCAACAAAATCACGACTATCCCGATGGGTGGCGAACTGATCACCTATGAGCAGGATAATGAGTGGGCGAGAGTAAAATATGTGCCCAACAATCCGAACGAGAAACCAATGGAGGGTTATGTGGCTTCGCCTTACTTGATTGATAAGAGTGACCTGTATTTGCTCAACAGCATATTCGGCGATGATGATGCCCGCGATGTTTTGGCAACCACAAAGGTCAGAAAAGCTTTGCTTGAAGCATATAAGGGATTAGGTATCACCGGCAAGTTAAGCTCAGAAGTAGCTGAAGAAGCGGGATTGGAATACACGCCGTCGGCACAATGGCAAGTTTATCTGCGCAATGGCCAGAGGAAACCTAATGAAGTGTTGTTTAAGCGCGCGATGAATCCTTATTCAGAGTTTACTGACTTGTTAGTGCTGATAGAGAATGTGCAAACAGGTGAACGTCAATTAATTTACGCAACCTTCGATGATGATGAAACACATCACATAAGAGGAGTTTATGATGCGCCGCGATCAGGAATGATAAAAGATTATTGGATAGATTCAGATGGCGATTTAGCTGTTAAATTTGATAACGGATATGAATATATCAACTATTATCAATTGTAGACAAAGGTTGGCGAGGATATGAAAAAATCGTTAGCTATATTGCTGCTTTTAATAGCGTTTTTGATACCGATTGTGACCATCTTTCTGGTTCGCAACTGGTATGAAGGACGTATGGCTGAATATGAGCGGGCTGCCTTTATTGTGATAGACAAGGGTAAGATGCAATTAACAGTCCACGGACTTGATGGCGAAGTGAAAGCTCAATGGCCTATAGCTTGTGGTAAAGGGCTGGGCGATAAGCACGCCGAAGGAGATAATTGCACTCCGGAGGGAGTTTTTCGCATTTCTGATATACAGAATTCCTCAGGCTGGAAGCATGACTTCGGGGATGGCCGAGGAGATATTGCCGGTGCCTACGGACCGTATTTTTTGCGACTTAGTACAGGCCGACATAAAGGAATCGGCATTCATGGCACTCACGACCCCGGCTCAATGGGCAAGCGCGCCACTGAGGGGTGTATTCGCCTGAGGAATGATGATATTGAGCGGCTGAAGAGTATGGCTTATTGCGGGCTGACGGTGATAGTGCTTCCGAGTGAAGACGACATAATGGAAAACTCGCGGCAATCGAAGAAGGAAGATAATGCTGAGACGTAGGCAGACGGAGCCGGGAAGCAGGTGGATAAGCCTGAGAATGTGACTAAAAAGAATAAGTCAAACAGACTTAAAGCCGGGTCTAAATGTTAGCTACAGGTCAGTTACGCATTGAGGATATATGTTGCACCGACTCTAAAATTGTTAGGAGGGAATAGGCGCGAGATAAGGAAAATGGGGGGAGGGAGAAAAAAGTTGAGGTTAGTAGGTGGAGAATGTAAAAAAATTGCTTAAATTTGTGGGTTAAGTGTTGTTTTTAGACACATAGGGCTGCTATGATGTGGCTCGGCAATGAAAAATATAACTTACAATCAAGATAAAAGAGCAATGTTTAGAACCAAAACTTGTGGCGAATTGCGCCTGAGCGATGTTGGCAGCGAAGTTACGCTTGCAGGGTGGGTGCAACGCATCCGCAAAATGGGAGGTATGATTTTCGTAGACCTCCGTGACCGCTATGGAATTACACAGATAGTGTTTGTCAACGAGCATGATGCCTTGTTGACGGAAGCCGCCTCAAAGCTTGGTCGAGAATACGTCATCCAAGTGAAGGGTAAAGTAGAGGAACGCGCATCAAAGAATGGCAATATCCCCACGGGCGACATTGAAATCATTGCAGATGAGCTGACGGTGCTAAATCCGAGCGTTGTGCCTCCGTTCACAATCGAGGATGAGAGCGATGGCGGCGATGAGCTGCGAATGAAATATCGCTATTTGGATTTGCGCCGCAATCCGGTGCGCCGCAATTTGGAGCTCCGCCACCGCATGACTATGGAGGTGCGCCGTTATCTCGATAGCCTCGGCTTTTTGGAGATTGAGACTCCGATGCTTGTAGGGTCGACACCGGAAGGAGCACGTGACTTTGTGGTGCCCTCGCGCATGAACCCGGGCCAATTTTACGCCTTGCCCCAGTCACCTCAAACACTGAAGCAATTGCTGATGGTTTCAGGGATGGACCGTTATTTTCAGATTGTGAAATGTTTCCGCGATGAAGACCTTCGCGCTGACCGTCAACCGGAGTTCACTCAGATCGACTGCGAAATGAGCTTCGTTGACCAAGACGATGTTATCAACACATTCGAGGGTATGGCCAAGCATTTGTTTAAGGAACTTCGCGGAGTGGAGCTTACCGAGCCTTTCCAGCGCATGCCTTGGGCCGATGCTATGAAATATTATGGATCAGACAAACCTGACTTGCGCTTCGACATGAAGTTTGTTGAGTTGATGGATGTGCTGAAAGGTAAAGGTTTCAGCGTGTTTGACAATGCAGCTTATATCGGTGGCATTTGCGCAAAAGGAGCGGCCCACTACACTCGCAAACAACTCGACGCGTTGACTGACTTTGTGAAGCGTCCGCAAATCGGAGCCAAGGGCATGGTATATGCTCGTGTTGAGGCCGATGGCAACGTAAAATCGAGCGTTGACAAATTCTACTCACAAGAAGATTTGCAAGAGTTGAAGAAGGCGATGAACGCCGAGCCCGGCGACTTGATTTTGATACTCAGCGGTGATGACGCAATGAAAACGCGCAAACAGCTTTGCGAGCTTCGCTTGGAAATGGGCAATCAGCTCGGTTTGCGCGACAAAAATAAATTTGCCTGCCTTTGGGTTGTTGACTTCCCCATGTTTGAGTGGAGCGAAGAGGAGCAGCGCCTGATGGCCATGCACCATCCGTTTACTCATCCAAAAGACGAGGATATTCCGATGCTCGACACAGATCCGGCAGCCGTCCGTGCCGATGCTTATGATATGGTGGTTAATGGCGTTGAGGTAGGCGGTGGCTCAATCCGTATCCACGACAGTGAGTTGCAGGAAAAGATGTTTGAAATTCTTGGCTTCACTCCTGAAAAGGCTCGCGAGCAATTTGGCTTCCTGATGAATGCCTTCAAATATGGCGCGCCCCCTCATGGCGGTTTGGCCTACGGCTTGGATCGTTGGGTGTCGTTGTTTGCCGGCTTGGACAGCATACGCGATTGCATCGCATTCCCGAAAAACAATTCGGGTCGTGACGTTATGCTTGATGCTCCGGCGGCTCTTGATGCCAAGCAGCTCGACGAATTACAATTGGCCCTGGATCTGAAAGAGGAGAAATGATTTGACTCCGGCGACATTCATGAACAAGATTTATATAAAAGATATAGTTAACACGCTTGAGGCGCACTTCCCGCTACGCTGGCAGGAGAGTTTTGATAACTCCGGAATGCAGGTAGGCGAAATAAATCGTCCGTGTAGCGGTGCGCTGATATGTGTTGACGCAACGCCTGAAATTGTGATTGAGACATTTGAGCGCAATTGCAATTTGATAATAACTCACCACCCGCTGATTTTTCATCCGTTGAAAAATTTGACCGGATATGACCGCGTTAAACGCACCTTGGTGAAAGCGATTCGCCATGACATAGCAATTTATTCTTGCCACACGCCGGTCGACAATGCACCCGTTGAAGGAGTTTCATGGCAATTAGCTGCCAAACTCGGATTAACCAATATTGAACAACTTGAGAAAAAAGGACCTGACGGAATTGGCTGCGGTGTAGTTGGCGACCTCCCTGAGTTGCTTTCGCCCAAGGCATTGGTTGAGAGAGTAAAAGAGGCGTTTGAAACCCCGGTGGCTCGATGCAGCGACCCTGAATTGGCCCCGTCGGCGATAGGACGTGTTGCGATATGCGGGGGCGCAGGCAGCTTTTTAATTGATGATGCATGCCAAGCCGGAGCCGGCGCTTATATTACATCTGACAATAAACATAACCATTTTATTGACCGTAATCACGAGCTGTTGCTGGTAGATATAGGCCATTTTGAGAGTGAAAAAATAACTAAACAAATTTTTTATCAAATAATTAGAGAAAAATTTGCTAACTTTGCACTCTATTATTCCAACGTTGAAAATAATCCTATAAATTATCTATAACCCACACATGGCAAACGATAAAACACAAAGCGAAAAACTGACTGTGGAAGGCCGCTTGGTCAACCTTTATAAACTGCAGTCGATTCTTAGCGAAATTGATCGTATCCGCACAATCCGTGGCGAGCTCCCCGCCGAGGTGAAGGATATGGAAGATAACCTTGAAGGTCTGCGCACTCGCGTGGCTAATCTTACAGCAGACATCGAAGATTTTAACAAGCGATTAGTGGCCGAAAAGGAGCATATCGAAGAGTCAAAGAGCAAGATTGCCCGCTACAAAGAGCAACTTGACAATGTCAGAAACAACCGTGAGTTTGACTTGCTGACCAAGGAGGTTGAATTCGAATCGCTCGAAATTCAGCTTGCTGAGAAGCATATCAATGAATATGGTCGCATCATAGAGCAGAAAAAGTCTGATATTCAACAGGCTGAAGCCGACATCAACGACCGCGAGCACATTCTTAATGAGAAACGCAGCGAACTTGAAGAAATTGTTTCGGAAACACGTCAGGATGAAGAACGTCTGCGTGCTGAAGCTCTGAAAATCGAAGAAACTTTGGTCGACGATCCCCGCACATTGGCTGCATTCAAGCGCATTCGCAAAAATGCTCGTAATGGCCTGGGTGTTGTTTGCATTGAACGTAATGCATGTGGCGGTTGCTTCAATCGTATTCCCCCGCAAAAGCAACTCGAAATCAAAATGCACAAAAAGATTATCGTTTGCGAGTATTGTGGTCGCATCCTTGTTGACCCCGATCTGGAAGGTATCAAACCGGCAGAGGCTTAACCCCGTTCTGATACAGACCCTCGTCAATTAAGATATCTTATAAGTAGATAAAAAAAGTCGCTTTCTCATTATTGAGAGAGCGACCTTTTTTTATAGGTTAGAAAAGCGAATCTATTCGCTTCGAAAGTATAGTCTTAGGTTTTTCAACGAGCGATTAGAGGTTGTTCATTTTACGCTCAAACCAGCCTTGGTCTTTACCGCAAACCGGACATTTCTTAGGAGCTGTCTTGGTGTCGGCGACATAGCCGCAATAGCGGCATTGCCATGCGATAGGCTCATCGGCGCTGAACTCGGTGCCTTCCTGGAGGCGTTTGTGGAGCTTGAGGTAGCGCTCTTCGTGCTCGGTTTCTACTTTAGCGATATTCTTGAAAAGAATGGCAATTTCTTTAAAACCTTCATCTTCAGCTGTTTTAGCGAAGTTGGCGTAGAGGTCGCTCCACTCTTC
>CAMWUH010000143.1 GCA_947177325.1 uncultured Bacteroidales bacterium | reverse complement strand
TTTTTGCAAAGCTATTGGAAGAGTAAATGACTTTTCCTAACTTTGCAAATAAATTAGATAGCCTAATGATTCCATTATGTTTTTACAATCCGAGAACATTAATCATTTGCCTGTAAGGGTTGTAAAATCATTAAATTGATTTCTTATTTGTAATAATTTAAAAATATAAGCACCTATGAAACACGAGAATCCCTGTTGTTTATTCTCAAGGAAAGAATTATTCAGATTAGCCCATGACGCTAATGGAAATTCTTTGCATATTAAGTCTATACCTCCTGTAAAAAGAAGAAAAATTATGGACGATAATATGCATCTTATGGAAGGTATGGAATTTAATAATGGTTTTCCAGTACTCAAACCCTATAATGGTTTGCTGAATTTAAATCCGATTGCCTATTCCGAGAGGTCAGTTTGCCCGAAACTAAATGATGTTTTGCATTTCTTTATAGATGATTATCGGTTTAGAGATGCAGTTTGGTATAATCTTGAACGTACAACATGTGCAATATCAGGATATGATTATGTATTTACACCTGATTTATCACTTTGGTGTAACTTGCAAACGGAGTTTTATAATATAAAAAATATTTTCAGAACTCGCTTTGTAGGAGCATATTGGCAGCTATGTGGTTTTAATGTTATACCGACAGCGAGTTGGGGTGGACTAGAGTCGTTCTCCTATTGTTTTGCCGGTTTACCCGAGAAAAGTGTAATAGCCGTTAGTGCTGTAGGAGCCAGAAAGAATTGTGAAACTTTTAATCTTTGGCTCTACGGGCTTAAGCGCCTTATTTTGGAAAAGACGCCATCATTAATTCTTATATATGGCGAAGTATGTGATATATCAGGACTTGAAGCTCCCATACAATTTTTACCCACATTCATAACTAAACGTTTTAGAAATGACAACATCACCAACACCAAGAAGAAATGAACTTTGGCCCTCTGACAGAAAATTGTTTGAGGCCTTGGTATCTGAAAGTATATCACATGAAGAACTGAATTTTTTTCAAAATATGCAATTCAAAGAAGAAAATGAACTTACTCTATCCAATGATTTGATTATGTCGGAAGACAGCAATACTGATAGAATTTACATCGTCAGAGAAATATACGATGAGTATGTAATTGGATGTGCTTCTTTTCCAGACAGTGAAGTTCATGTAATGAGCCTCTCCGAAGCTCTTCAGACTCCTCTATCTGAAATTGGCTTAATAGATAGAAACGGGCAGACTCTTTGGGAGTGGTTGCGTTCTATCAATTATGCCGGTATAAACTACAATAAAAACTATGATAATATGTAATTATGGGAAACGGAAGAATTTATCCTGACAGTGGATTTACCGGTAGCGCAGCTAAATATGAAAGAATAGACCAATATCAGTATGCAAATGGATTGAGAGGATCTATTATCAAGCGTAAGGATGACGTTTTAAATCATTCAAACTTGCCACAGTTCTCAAACACATCTGATTTATATTTCCGTCAAAACGCCAATGGAGTATGTCAGGCACGTGTCTATGTCGATCATGCGACTTTTCTTGATTTTGATTGGAGTCACAATCATGCTAATAAAGCTGATGGTCGCAACTTTCAGCGAGGTACAATACATGTTCAAACGTGGTTGCGAAATAGTGATGGCAGTTTCACTCGCCTTTCGGATGATGCGCGAATGATGAATAACTTCGAAATGAAAAAATATGGTCCGCTAATAAAAAAGTTCTGCAAAGAAGTAAAGTTCCGATAGTCGATATTAATACTGGTATAGGTGTGTTGGTTGTCACATAGGTTATAAAGATAAAACTTGCCGATAAATGTAGTATATATCTGCGAAGCAATGGGCCGAGCGTCAGGGCGTTTCTGACGGAGCAGCCCCGTTGATGTCAGCTCCGATAAATGAATCTTCAGTGCGTGTAATCATCGTGGCTGTTCAGTATGGGATGCGATCTTGCGGCCGAAGAAGCGGTCTACGATTACTGTGATGGCACCGTCGCCGGTGACGTTACAGGCAGTGCCGAAGCTATCCATCGATATGTAGAGCGCTATCATCAGGGCGTTGTCGGCGTCGGTGAAGCCGAGAAATTGACTTAGCACTCCGAGCGATGCCATTATTGCCCCTCCGGGCACGCCGGGCGCGGCCACCATAGCAATGCCGAGCATGGCTATGAAGCCGGCAAAGGATCCAAAGTCAATGGGCTGGCCTTTGATGAGCATGAGAGCCATGGCGCATGCCACGATTTTAAGCGTCGAGCCTGAAAGATGGATTGTGGCGCATAGGGGGATAGTGAAACCGGCCACGTCGGGGTCTACTCCGAGCGCCTTGGCTTGCCGCAATGTCACGGGTATTGTAGCTGCCGACGATTGTGTCCCCAAAGCGGTGAAATAGGCCGGTAGCATGGTCCAGAGCATGCGCAGGGGGTTGTGGCCGTGGCGCGAAAACAGGGCCGCAATAGTGTATTGTGCCAGTAGCAACACTATATGCATCGCGAATATAATACCGATGATTTTTGAGAAAGTCAACAATATCGCTGCCACTTCCCCGGTGATGGTCATGTCGAGAAATATGCCGAAAATATAAATTGGGAGCAACGGGATGATGACGGCCGTAATAATCATGCTGACAATGTCGCGGCTTTCGCCGAGCAGTCGCTTTAAGGTGGGCGTTTCGCGATAGGCCACTCCGAAACCGAGCACGAATGCCAGTATCAGTGCCGTCATTACCCCGACAATTGGGGGCATATCGATTGTGAAAAAGGGTTGTAACCCTCCGGCTGATTCAACAGAGTCGAGCGAGCCAACGGCTTGTGCGCCGAGCAGGCGGGGAAACAGCGTTGAAGAGGTGAAATAGGAGAAGAAGCCGGCGCCGAGAGTGGCCAGATAGGCAAGACCGGCAGTCACGGCAAGCATTTTACCGGCCGATTTGCCGAGTTCGCCAATCGAAGGAGCGATGAAGGCGATGATAATCAGCGGGATGCAGAAGCCGAGGAATTGGCTGAAGATGGCGTTGAATGTGGCGAATATGCGAGCCACTCCTTCAGGCAGAAACTGTCCGAAGAGAATTCCGAGCCCAATGGCAATTAATATTCGCAGCAACAGTTTCATTGGTCTTTAGGGCCGGTGATGACAATGGCGCCGGTGGCGGGGTCGAAGCGGGCGAATATGGCGGACTTTTTGTCGGTGAAATTCGCGGGAGCCATGCCGTAGACAGTGCCGAGGGCAGCCACGTCAACGCGTGCCGACGCAACTTTCCGCCCCTCATAGTCAACAGTGATGTTTGCCTGACCTGGGATTGTGTAGGCTATGCCCCCTTTCGGGAAGGGGAGCGGTTCGCCTTTTTCGCTTATGGGGAGTTCGCCACGCGAAATGGTTTTCATAGACAAAGTGACGGGAGCTCCGGAGAGGTCGTCGGCGGCTACGATACCGTCAGTGGGTGATATGCGCGCAATGACGATATTGCTGACATTATCGGCATCGGCCGATGGAGTGAAGCTGACGGTGGCGACTTGAGTCGACACTGAGGTGGTGCCCAAGAACATGGCCACAAGCGCCGCTTCCTGGGCGTCGAGAGTGGAGGTGACGAGCTCCATGGCCCGGCCGTCGGGTGGCATCTGGTCAGCTTGTCCTGTGATGAGATCGGTGCGTGTCTGACGCAGGGCGTAGAGCTGCTGTGCGGCCAGTTCGGCGCGCTTGGCAGTGGAGTGGCTTTGAATCATCTCCTCAGTCATTACCTGATGGGCGGCTTTGGTTTGGAGTGGAGTTGGCTCGGCGGGGCGGCTGACAGGGAGTTGAGGTTTGTCGACAGAGGCAATGGTCTCGGTGTTGATAGCCAAGGGACGGCCGTCGGGGGTAAGGAGAATGAACGGAGCCTGAGTCGATTTGAGGGTGATGACATAGCGTTGTTCGGGATCAGCCTCCCCGTGGGTGGTGATAGTGGCTGAAAGGAGTCGGGCCGAGCGGTTTTCCTCGGTGATTGGATTGGATGCGTTGAGATATTTGCGGGCATAGCGGGCAAACTCGCCGGGGAGTTGAGTAGTGAGCTCCACTTCGAGGGTAACGTCGACCACGGTGGTCGGCAGAGTGTAGGCCAGCCCGTATTCGTTGGCCTTGGTTGCCGAGAGTTTCTGCACCTGTTGGGCCGAGGCGGGGGCTATGATGGAGGCTGCGAGTGCCGCTGCGATAAGTGTTTTAGCGGAAAACTTCATGAGTATGGGGTAAATTGGAGGGTGAGAGGCGAGGGAAGTTAGGAGGGGTTGTCAAATCGGCTTTTGGTTTCAAGGGCGAGGCGAAGAGCACGGCCAATGTTATCGGCAATGTCGGTAGAGGTCATTCCATAGTCGCCATGCTCTGCGGCAGCCAGTTCGCCGGCTACGCCGTGGACAAACACACTGATAAGCGTTGCGATTTCAGGCTTGTAGCCTTGGGCAATCATAGCCGCGAGCACGCCGGTGAGCACGTCGCCCGAGCCTGCGGTTGCCATACCGGAGCAGCCTGATGAGTTGAAGTAGATTTTGCCGTCGGGGCGCACAATGGCAGTGTAGTGACCTTTAAGCACGATGATGACATTGTAGAAACGGGCCATCTCAATGGCTTTTTTCAATCGGGCTTCGGGATTCTGGTGGCGACCGAAAAGATTGTCAAACTCGCCGGCGTGGGGTGTGAGTATTGACAAAACGGGGACCAAGTTGAGCATAGAGGGCTTCTTGGCAATGCAGTTAAGAGCATCGGCGTCGAGAATAACGGGGTGCTTCATTGCCGAAAGGAAATCTTCGAGAGCTTTGATAGTAGCTTCGCGGGTGCCTATGCCGGGGCCGATGGCAACGGCGTTATAGGATTTCTGGAGCGAGATGCGCTCAATCACTACTTCGCCGGGATTGTGGCTGAAGAGGGCTTCGGGCACGGCGGTTTGAAGAATCGAGTAGCCGCATTTGGGCGACTCGATGGTAAGCTTGCCGACACCGCCTCGCAGGGCTCCTCGCCCGGCCAAAACAGCAGCGCCCATCATGCCGTAGGAACCGGCATAAATGATAGCTTCGCCGAAATCGCGCTTGGAGGAGAAGTTGGATCGGTAACGCAAAGCGTGGGCCACGTCGACCTCCTCGACCAAATAAAATTTGGCCGGAGTTGACTGAGCGGCCGCCTCGCTCAAGCCAATATCGAGCAAGCGCCATTCTCCCACCAAGTCGGCATTATCTTCCATGAAGAAGGCCAATCGGGGATGCTGCACCGCAAGGGTGAGCGTGGCGTGGACCACGTCGCGGCTGATAAGCTGCGGGTTCCAATCGCCCATCAGTCCGGAGGGGAGGTCGATGGAAACCACCGTAGCGTTGGCCTCGTTGATGCGCTGCACCAGATAGCTGAACCCCCCTTTGAGAGGCTCGCGCAAGCCGGAACCGAAGAGGGCGTCGATGATGAGATAGTTGCGATGAAGATCGGGCATCATGAAGGTGTCTATAACCTCGGTCATGGTGACGCCGGTGCAGTCAACGAGCATGTCGCGACATGCCTGACATTCGGCAGTCAGGCGGTTGCCGCCAATGTTAAATAGATATACGTGAACCTTATAGCCATGCTCGCCGAGCAATCGGGCCACAGCCAAGCCGTCGGCTCCGTTGTTGCCATTGCCGGCAAACACTACCACCGGCTTTGATGAGCGCCAACGCTTAACGATTTCGGTGGTGACGGCATCGGCCACACGCTCAATAAGCTCCATAGAGCTGATGCCCTCTTTTTCAATAGTGAATTTATCTATTTTTCGAATTTCTTCAGTAGTAAAAATCTTCATCGGTGAGGTCAGTTGTATATACGACAACAAATTTAGTGAATTTTTCATCAGCAGCCTAATTCAAACTTCAAAAAAAATT
>CAMWUH010000142.1 GCA_947177325.1 uncultured Bacteroidales bacterium | reverse complement strand
CAATACCAAAAAAGGCGTTGTCAACCGCGGTTGACAACGCCTTTTTAATTTTATCCATCAGACACGCTGACGTGTCTACATGCTAAGACACGGGTCTAATATATCAAGCATTGGTAGCCAAAGGTGCCGGTGTAGTGTAAGTGCGGGTGCCAAGTTCGGTATCGAGCATTAGAATACCTGTACCGTCTGTGCCTACAAGTTTAAACTTGGTAATGAGATTTTTGACAGTTTCTTCCTCTTCAACCTGCTCTGTAATAAACCATGCGAGGCGGTCGCGGGTAGCATAATCGTTTTCCTCTTCAGCGAGGGCATACAGGTTGCGTATCATTGAAGTCACCTTTCGCTCATGGGCCAAAGTAGCTTTGAATGCTTCAAGCGGGCTCTCCCAATCGGTGTCTACTGCCTCAATCGGTTTGAGCAATACACGGCCGTCGCGCTGAATCAGGTAATTTATAAAAATCATCGCGTGGTCCTGCTCCTCTTTAAATTGTATCTTAAACCAGTTGGCGATACCCGAAAGGCCCTCGTCTTCATATTTCATTGCCATTGACAAATAAAGGTATGCCGACCAAAATTCAGCATTGATTTGGTCATTGATGGCATCTTGCATTTTTTGACTCATCATAACTTCTGTAGTTTTAGTTAAATAAATAGTTAATAGTTGAAGGCAGGATAAAAACTCCTGTCCTATTTATTATAACAAACAATAGCATTTAAAAGTTGATGAAACCGTCATCTCCATCTCGCAGTTGCATTATGCCCCTTTGAAATCCAATCTTGCTTTAAACAAAAAAGAAAAAGAGGGGCGCTCACGCGTGCCTCTCTCTCCATTCATCACATTATGCTTACAATTATAATATGTTCGGTTGCTGTGACGGATGTGATGCGCCGAGCCAGCAACAATATGTTCTACAATCGTCGTGACGGTTGTAAGCTGAGGTATTAATAACGCTCCTCAACCACGCCCCAGTCAACTACGCTCCAGAGTGCATCGAGAGCGTCGGCACGACGGTTTTGATAGTCCAGATAATAAGCGTGTTCCCAAACGTCGAAGGTCAGCAAGGGAGTTAATCCGTCGCGCAAGGGATTTTCGGCGTTCTTGCACTGAACTATTTTCAGTTTCCCTTCATTGTCGCTGACGAGCCACACCCAGCCTGAACCGAAGAGCTTCACTCCGGCATCGACAAACTGACGTTTGAACTCCTCAAACGATCCGAAATCGCGCTTTATCGCTTCGCCAAGTTCACCACCGGGCTCGCCACCGCCATCGGGTGAAAAGCTGAAAAAGTAAAATATATGGTTCCATGCCTGTGAGGCGTTGTTAAACAACGGACCATCGGCTTTGCGAATTATATCTTCAAGTTCAACGTCGTCCCATTCAGTGTTGGCAACCATTTTATTGAGATTTTCTATATAGGCTTTCTCATGTTTGCCATAATGGAAATGTATTGTTTCAGGTGAAATAGCCGGAACAAGTGCATCGGCTGCATAAGGTAGTTCGGGTTGTACGTAAATCATATTATTCAGGTATAAATGTATTAGATTATTTAATCAACGCTTTATTGCGTCGTTTAATATTCCAACGCTCAACCTCCCTCAATAGTTTATCCGCATAGCCTAATATTTTCCAAATTAGCAATAAAATTCATCTATTGTATCAATATTGGCCGATTTCTGTGGGCCGTTATTTAGAATAGCGGATTGAAAATAGCAACAAAATTAGTAACTTTGCATGTCACAAATCCACACCTCTCTTTATTTTATTAATTATGCGTAAAATCCAACTGATAATAGCCTCGGCCCTGTTAACTCTTACAATGGGTGGATGCAAACATTCATCCGGTCAGGACCATCTGCATCAGGGGCAACATCATGAAGCCGAAGCAGAGCTTCATAACGACCATGAAGCCGCCGACCATGACCATGAAGCCGATGAGCATGGCGAAGAGGGGCACCATCACGATGCCGACGAAATCATCCTCCACCGCCATGAAGCCGATGAAATGGGAGTAGAAACCCAAACCGTGAAGCTCGGCGAGTTCAACGATGTTATCAGCGCCGGAGGGCAGGTCCTTAACGCGCCCGGCGCCACCGGCGTGGTATCGGCTCCAACCTCAGGCATTGTCAGATTATCACCCTCGGCCTCCATTGGTGCGCGCGTCAACGCAGGCTTTTCCGTTGCGTCGGTATCGGCCCGCAACATGGCCGGTGGCGACAGCAACGAAGCAAACCGCATTGCCCTCAAGGCCGCTCAAACGGAGCTTGACCGAGTGAAGCAACTCTATGATGAGCGAATGGCAACCCGTCAGGAGCTCAATACCGCCCAAGCTGCCTTCGATGCAGCTCGCAATGCAGCCTCCGGAAGCTCTTCCGGCGCGGCAACAGCACCTGTTTCAGGCACTATCACCGATGTCTTGGTTCAGAACGGCAGCTTTGTCAACCAGGGCGACCCGATTGCCGTTATCTCCTCTACCGGCCAGTTAACCGTTAAGGCCGACCTTCCCGCGCGCTATGCCTCTGTAGCGCCAATGATCTCAGGTGCTAACATATTATTTGGCAACGACGTTGTCTCTGCCACCAAAAAAAGCGCCGCTTCAGGCACTTCTACCTCATTGCCCGGCTATATTCCCGTTTACTTCTCGGTAGAGGCCGGCAGTCCGTTGCAACCGGGCTCTATCGTGGAGCTGAAAGTGTTGACTTCGCCCCGCTCCGGAGTGATTTCAGTGCCGGTAAAAGCGGTTATTGAGCGACTTGGCAACAGATTCGTCTACTGCCGCATCGACGACGACTGCTATAAGAAAGTGCCTGTTGAAACCGGTGCAAGCGATGGCATGAATATCGAAATCAAATCGGGTCTTGAAGAAGGAATGGAGATTGTTACCTCGGGGGCAACCGTTATTCGTCTGGCCGAAACCTCCGGCGCAATTCCTGAAGGACACTCCCACCACCATTAAACCATCCGACTACCGCTATGTTAAATGCCATCATACGCCGGTCGTTGTATAACCGGTTGATTGTCTTGATTTTGTCAGGCATATTAGTTGTTCTCGGGTGCATCATGCTGCTCCGCACCGAAGTGGATATTTTCCCCGACCTTAACTCCCCCACCGTTACGGTAATGACCGAAGCCCCGGGTTTGTCGACCGAAGATGTCGAGCAACTTGTGACCTATCCCATCGAGACCGCAGTCAGCGGCTCTCAGGGCGTGGCTAAAGTGCGCTCAAGCTCGACCGGTGGTTTCTCCGTTGTTGAAATTGTGTTTGACGACAACGTGGAGATAATGACCGCTCGCCAGATTGTGGCCGAGCGACTGCAAACAGTTGAATCTCAGCTGCCCCCTCAGGCCGATGCTCCCGTAATGGGCCCTACGAGCTCCATCCTGGGTGAAATGATGATAATTGGTCTGACCTCCGACTCAATCGACGTTGACCGCATCCGCTCCATTGCCGACCGCATTCTCGCGCCCGCTCTCCGTAGTGTCGAGGGGGTATCGCAAGTGTCAGTGTTAGGCGGTGGAGAGCGCCAATATCACATCAACCTTAACCCGCTGAAAATGCAGCAGATGGGCGTTACTCTGCAAGAAGTGACCGAGGCTGTCGAGGGGGTTAATCAAAACAGCGCTGCCGGAGTTATAAACTCCTACGCCAACGAGTTTGTGGTTAAAGGCGAAGTGTCAACCGACGACCTCGACGAAATAGCTTCATCGGTAGTGAAAGCTGATGAAACATCATTGGTCACCGTTGGCGACATTGCCGAAGTCCTCCCCGGAGTGGCACAACCGCTTATGGGCTCTGCCGGATATTGCGGTCGCCGGGCGGTGTTGCTTACCGTAACGAAGCAACCCGGAGTAGGCACAATTGAACTCACCGAGCGTCTCCACGCCACCCTCGACTCTTTCAGGCATTCCCTCCCGTCGTCGCTTGAAATATCTACCGACATTTTCAATCAGAGCGACTTCATTTCAACCTCCATTTCCAATTTGCGCAGCGCTTTGTTTGAAGGTGCGATAATGGTTATTGTAGTGCTCTTCTTCTTTATGATGAATCTGAGAGCAACCATTGTTTCGCTCTTTGCGCTCCCTATGTCAATCATAATAAGCGTTTTGCTGTTGCGCTTGCTCGGGCTGAATATCAACACTATGACTCTTGGCGGCATAGCCATTGCCATTGGCTCGCTCGTCGATGATGCTATTGTCGACGTGGAGAATGTCTATAAGCGTCTGCGCCAAAACGCTGCTTTACCCGAAGCTGACCGCCGGTCAATCATTCACGTTATTTACGAAGCCTCAAAAGAGGTGCGACTACCCATCTTCAACTCATCTCTTATCATTGTTGCCGGCTTCCTGCCGCTATTCTTCCTGACAGGCATTGAGGGTAAAATGATGGCGCCGCTCGGCATAGCCTTCATTGTTGCGCTTGCGGCCTCTACCGTCGTTGCATTGACTCTGACTCCGGTTCTTTGCAGCTATATGCTCGGCGACAAAGCCGGTCACCGACTCTCTAAAGAGCCCCGCCTTAGCGTTGCCATCAAAAACGGTTACCGCCGTTTGCTCAGCGCATCTCTGCGCCATAAACGCGCTATCCTTGCCGGCACATGTGTATTGTTCATCGGCGCTATTGTCTGGCTATTCAACCTCGGCTCTGGGTTCTTGCCCCCCTTTAACGAGGGTTCTTTTACAATCAATATCAGCGCCATGCCTGGAATTACGCTCGAAGAGAGCGATCAAATAGGGCGAATGGCCGAGGAGGCCATTATGAAAACGCCCGAAGTGAAGGTTGTGGCGCGCAAAACTGGGCGCGCCGAACTCGACGAACACTCCCTCGGCACTTCTGTTTCTGAAATCGAAGCTCCCTACGAGCTCAAACAACGCTCCCGCGCCGAAGTGGCCGAAGAAATCCGACGCAATCTCAGCGAAATCCCCGGGGTAGTCATTGAAGTGGGTCAACCTATATCCCACCGCATCGACGCAATGATGTCAGGCACTGAAGCCGCCGTTGCCGTCACTGTGTTTGGCGACGACCTCGACACTCTCCTTCGCTTGGCTAACCAAGTGAAGCAAGAAGCCTCTGAGGTCGATGGAATGGTCGACATTGCCGTTGAGCAGATTGTTGACCGTCCGGAGCTCGTTATAAAGCCTCGGCGCAATGTCATGGCCCGCTACGGAATCACCCCTGCCGACTTTAATCGTTTCATCTCCACTGCCTTGGGCGGTTCAACCGTTTCACAGGTTTACGAAGAGGGATATCCGCGCGACCTTGTGGTGCGCTTCGACGACCGCTTTAAAACTGACATATCCCTGCTTGCCGACCTGAATTTCGACTCTCCCCGCGGGCCCGTCACTCTCGGCGAGATTGCCTCGATCAGCTCCACTTCAGGCCCCAACAAAATCAACCGCGAGGATGGTCGCCGACGCATCGTCGTGTCAGCAAATGTTGAAGGGAGCGACCTTGGCTCGGCAGTCAACCGGCTGACCTCGCTCGTCAGCGACATACAATTGCCCGAGGGCTACAACATCAATATAGGCGGCCGCTGGGAAAGCGCCTCAAAATCGTCGCGAACACTGCTCCTGGCATCATTGCTGGCCATCGTCGTTATCTTTATTCTGCTTTACACCGAATTCAAAAACCTGGTGCAATCTCTCATCATCATGGTTAATATGCCATTGGCAATGATTGGCGGTGTTATCGCAATCGGCCTGACCGGTGGCGAGCTCGACTTGCCGGCCATCATCGGCTTCATCGCTCTTATCGGTATAGCCACCCGCAATGGCATGCTTCTCATTTCGCGCTATAACGCCTTGCGCCACGATGGTGAAGACCTCACGAAGGCTATTACCGATGGCTCTTCTGACCGATTGATGCCAATCATAATGAC
>CAMWUH010000141.1 GCA_947177325.1 uncultured Bacteroidales bacterium | reverse complement strand
CTCCCTGGATGCTTTATATCACCGGCGCCATTCTCGCCCTGCTCCTTAACTGGCTCGGAGTACCCGCTTTGGCTTTCTGCCTCGGCATGTTTATCCCCCTGCCTTTGAATGTGCCTATGCTCATTGGCGGCTTGGTAAGCTACTTCGTCAACAAGTCATCCAAAGATAAAGACATCATCAAACTGCGCAACGAGCGCGGCACCCTGATAGCTTCAGGTTTGATTGCCGGAGGTGCGTTGTTTGGCGTGTTCTCGGCTATTACTATCATGTGTGGCAAATCGCTTCCCGAAGGTGGCGAAGCTTTCGAGCCTCAAGTGCTCGGCCTGGTAGCCTACGCAGCCTTGATAGTCTTTGTTTACGTAATGGCCGTTAAGCCCCGCAATAAGAACTGATTCAAAAAGTAATCTCCTGCATTTTCAGCGATGCAAGCACCCTTGCGCCGACAAATATTCTCCATAGCCGTTCCGGCCGTGATAGCCAACTTGACCACTCCCCTGCTGGGGCTGATTGATTTGGCTATCGTGGGCCACCTCGGCAACGAAATCTACATTGCCGCCATAGCTCTTGGCGGCAGTGTATTTTCTATGCTCTACTGGATATTTGCCTTTCTGCGCATGGGCACATCGGGCACCACCGCTCAGGCCTATGGCGCGGCCGACCCCGTCAGGCTCGGTGCCTGTTTTTATCGTCCGCTGATTATTTCCCTGGCTATCAGTGCCGTGATTTTAGCCTTGCAAGCTCCGCTTGGCGATTTGCTGATCAACTTCGTGGCCGATGGCGACTCAGCCTCGGCTCCGGCGCGAATCTACTATAATCTGCTCATCTACGGTGCTCCCGCAACGCTGGGCATGTACGTAATAAGCGGCTACCTTATCGGGTGTCAGAACTCTCGAGCTTCAATGTGGGTGTCGTTGCTTATCAATGTGGTCAACATCGTTGCCTCCCTCCTGACCGTTTATTGCTTCGGTATGGAAATCAAAGGAGTGGCTCTTGGCTCGCTCATTGCTCAGTGGACCGGTTTCCTTGTCGGACTCCTCTACATAATCAGCCACTACACTCCGGCATGTCAACGCCTCAAGCAATTATTCAACGCCTCCGCCCTCAAAAGCTTCTTTACTCTCAACGGTAACATCTTTATCCGCACAGTTTGCCTTGTGACCGTAACAGTATGGTTCACCCGCGCCGGAGCTTCGCAAGGCGCCCGAATCCTGGCCGCCAACGCCTTGCTGATGCAGCTGTTCAGTCTCTTCACCTATTTTATGGATGGGTTTGCCTACGCCTCTGAAGCAATCGTGGGAAAATACATTGGTCAGCGCGACGCGGCCACAGTCAGGCTGACAATCAGCCAATCCCTTAAAATAGCGCTTTGGCTTTCCGTAGCGTTCACCATTATTTACTTTCTGCTCGGCAATGAAATCATAGCCATGCTGACGTCAGAAACTGAAGTAAGGGCTGTAGCGGCCGACTATCGCTGGTGGACCGTAACCATCCCATTGGTATCGTTTGGAGCCTTTGTCTACGACGGTGTGTTTATCGGCGCCACCAAGTCGAGCTATATGCTTGCCACAATGATCTTTGCCACCATCGCCTTTTTCGCCACATGGTTTGGCCTGCGCGGTCTGATAGGCAACCACGCCCTTTGGCTCGCTTTCATCCTCTACCTCCTTACCCGATCCATCGCCTCCCACCTCCTCGCCCCGCGCCTAACCCGGCGGGGATGACTTTATCGCCGGTTCAAAATAAAAATTCAAACGCTATTGTCGGTTTGCAATATCCCGCAAAAATAGTTAATTTTGTGAAACAAGCCGGGCAATGATGAATATACCCCGGTCATTATCTGAAAATTCACTGCATTATGCCCGACAATTCCACTCCGGCTCAAGGCCGCTACCGCCATCCATGGAGCTGGGTTCCAACCCTCTATTTCGCCGAAGGTATGCCCAACGCTATCGTTACTACGATGGCCGTTTTGATGTATAAAAACCTTGGCATCTCCAATGCTCAAATCGCTTTTTTCACCTCGCTTATCTACCTGGCCTGGGTCATAAAGCCGTTTTGGAGCCCGTTTGTCGATATTTTCGGCACAAAGCGCCGCTGGATTGTCACCATGCAAATAGCTATGGGTGGATGCTTTTTGGCCGTTGCCATGTTCCTGCTGCTTAAATCATTCCTGGTGCCAACGCTTATTGCATTAGGTGCGCTCGCTTTCCTCTCCGCTACTCACGACATAGCTGCCGACGGCTTCTATATGCTCGGCCTCTCCGAGCGCCAGCAGAGCTACTTCGTTGGCGTGCGTTCAGCTTTCTATCGCCTGTCGACCGTAGCCGCCATAGCCGGCGGCCCATTCCTTTCCGGCTTGCTTATCAACCGCGGAATGAGTGCCGCCAACTCTTGGATAACAGTGTTCTGTATCGTTGCCGCTCTATTTGCCGTTATGAGTTTCTACCATCAGCTGATTTTGCCTCGCCCGGCGGCCGACCACGGGGCTCCCAACAGCAATTTGAGTCTTGTCGGCAAAGAGTTTCTCCGTTCATTCGGCACCTTCTTTGCAAAGCCCGGCATCTGGATTGCCCTGCTTTTTATGCTCTTCTACCGCCTCCCCGAGTCGCTGTTGGTGAAAATGATTACCCCCTTCCTCGTTGACCCTGCCGAAGCCGGCGGGTTGGCTATGACCAATGCCCAGGTCGGTACTGTCTACGGCATTATCGGCGTTGTAGGCCTGCTTTTGGGCGGTATTATCGGCGGCTGGCTCATTTCTCACTACGGACTTCGCCGTTGCATCCTCCCCATGGCTTTAGGCATGTCGCTGTCGTGCGGCACATTTCTGCTTTTGAGCTACATCGCCAATCCGGCGCTGCTGCTGGTCAACGCATGCGTGTTTGTAGAGCAATTCGGTTACGGCTTCGGCTTCTCTGCCTATATGCTCTATCTGGTCTACTACGCGCGTGGCGAGTTTGCAACATCCCACTATGCTATCGCAACCGGCATCATGGCCTTGGGCCTTATGCTCCCGGGCATGGCTGCCGGGCTGCTGCAGCAATGGCTCGGCTATCAACACTTCTTCTGGCTTACCATGGTGCTCTGCGCCGTCACCATAGGTGTTACCCTGCTCGTCCGCCCCTCAATTGCTGCCGACTTCGGCCGTAAAGCCAACACCAACGGTCAATAACCTCCACTTCTCTTTATCTCTGTCTGATATGAAAACCCTGCTTTCGATACTCCTCTCGTTCATCACTCTTGTGACATCCGCTCAAGTGAAACCGGGCATTGATGTGCTCGAAGATAACAATTTCACCCAACTCAAAGGCAAACGCATCGCATTGATTACCAACCCTACCGGAGTCAATTCTCGATTGGTGCCGACTGTCGACATCCTCGCTAACGCTGCCGACGTTAAATTAGTGGCTCTCCTCGCACCGGAGCATGGCATACGCGGCGACGTGGTGGCCGGAGCTACCGTCGCCTCCTCAACCGATACCGCCACCGGGCTGCCCGTTTACTCTATCTACGGCTCAACCAAAAAGCCTACTGCCGCCATGCTTGCCGGCTGTGATGCCATAGTCTATGACATTCAAGACAATGGCTGTCGCTCCTACACATTTATTTCCACTATGGGCAAGGCTATGGAGGCCGCAGCCGAGCAGGGAAAAGAATTTATCATTCTTGACCGCCCCAACCCGCTCGGAGGCAACCGCGTGGAGGGTGGTATGGTCGACGCCGATTGTATATCTTTTGTCAGCCAATATTCCATCCCCTACATTTATGGCCTTACTCCCGGCGAGCTCGCTCGTTACCTGATTGGCGAGGGTTTGATAAAAGCTCCCGGCCTCAAGCTGACCGTTGTTGAGATGGAAGGGTGGAAACGGTCAATGACCTACTCTCAGACAGGTCTGCCTTGGGTGCTTCCTTCCCCCCACATCCCCTCAGCCGAGACTTGTCTCTACTACCCCGCCTCAGGCATATTGGGCGAGCTTGACTTCCTGTCAATCGGCGTCGGCTACACCCTCCCCTTCATGACATTTGCCGCGCCTTGGATTGACGCTGACAAATTGGCCGCCCGACTTAACAAGGTCGCCTCGCAAAACGGCGCCGTTGCATGGCGCGTTATTCACTATAAACCCTTCTACGGCAAATTCAAAGGTGAAAACCTCAACGGCGTTCAGCTCTATTTCCTCGACCCCGCTCGCGCTTCGCTTACCTTGCCACAGTTTCAAGTCATGCAGGAACTCCATAAAATGTACCCCTCGCGGTCGCCACTGGCTGCCACCGACAAAAACGGACGTCTGCTGCGCATGTTTGATCAAGTCACAGGCACCAAGAAATTGCGCTCCGCTCTCCTCGGCAAAGGTTACGACACGTCAGTCCTCGACTCGCTCTGGCAACCCTCTGAAGCGTTCCTCCAAAATTCTCCCCGTTACTATCTGTATTGATTTATGGCCACACTAATTGCCGACGCAGGTGGCACATCGGTCAGCTGGGCCACTGTTACCCGTCATCAGCCTGAATTCCTCCCCTCCACAGCGGGCATAAATCCCGTTGTCATGACCACCGACGAAATTTCCGCTGTTGTCAACACCCTTCAGATTGCCCCGGCCGTCGTAATTGACAAAATATACTTTTATGGCGCCGGATGCCGCGATGAAGCTACCTGCCAACGCATTGAATCGGCTCTGCGCCAACGCTTCCCCGCCGCTACGGTCCATGTCGACAGCGACCTGGCCGGAGCTGCCATGGCTCTTTTCGGCCATCAACCCGGCATTGCCTGCATACTTGGCACCGGAGCCAACGCCGGAGTATGGAACGGCTCGGAAATCATAGCCAAACCGGCGTCATTGGGCTTCATTCTCGGCGATGAAGGGAGCGGCGCCTCCATCGGCAAGCGCTTCATCCACGACTATTTCAATCTCAAGCTCTCCCCCGAGGCAATGCAAGCAATTGCCAAATCCCCCCGAGCCGAAGAGTTAGCCTCCCTGTCAGGCATCATTGACCGCGTCTATCGTCAACCGGCTCCTAACGCCTACCTCGCTTCCTTTGCTCGATTGATAGGCGAAAACCGCCACATCTCCTCCTTGATTTCAATTGTTGACCGAGAGTTTGAGCTCTTTGCCGACAGCATGCTGAGCCAAACTCGTCAACTCGCCCAAGACGAAGGCTATCCCAATCTTCCTGTCGGGTTCGTGGGGTCGATTGCACATCATTTTGCCGATCGTCTGACCGCTGCCGTTGGCTCTTGCTCTGTCATCTCCTCCCCTTTGGAAGCAATGACAAAATTTTTCTGATTTTTCACTTTTTACGGTTCGGTAATGAACTTTACGGGCTCCCGTGGCGTTATGCAAATGTAACACAAACTTAATAAGTTTAAAAACGTGTTACACAAACATAATTCACCACTTTTCAATCATCCAAGCATCACCTCAATCCCGCCTAAAATCCCTTACCGATTATGAAACGTATCCTCCGCCCCATCTTCGTTTTCGCCGCTTCAGCAGTTGTAGTATTCATGGCAGCCGTGCTCCCCGAAGCATGCACCAAGCAGCAGAAAGTAACCACTGTTGCATCAATCAAAGCCAAGAGTATCATCAACGAAGTGTTCGGCAACAACATGGGCGAGAAAGTGGCCGGCGCACCCGCCGCCATCCGCTTCTAATCGGCGATCAATTATATAGATTATCTTCACTGCCACTATGAAATAGCATAGCTCGGCGCAGGGCCTCCTCCCCCCGCGCCGAGCTCTTTTTTGCTATACGCATTTTTTTGCACAGAGGGGATATTTTGAGATTTTTTGGGAGGGGCAGCTGAAAACCCGGTCGAGGTGTTAAAAAACCGAGTAAAGAATTTGTCGTAACATTGAGCTGCGCAGCAGCGACGTTTATGCTAAACTTGGACGCAGTCCGAGGACGTCAAGTCGAAGGAGCCGATGAGTCCACGCTGAAAGTGTGGACGATGTTGTGCAAACAAAGAATATCTACCGGT
>CAMWUH010000140.1 GCA_947177325.1 uncultured Bacteroidales bacterium | reverse complement strand
GATATCCTTGAAGCAAACATCTATGACCACCAACACACTACATCAGACGAAGAGTTTAACAAATAATAAGTTCAGCTAAAATTGATTTTACTAACCTGCGAAGAAAGATGCCAAAGGCATTTTTCCTAAAAAACTCTCACTCCAATGGACTCAACTACTCAACTCCAAAATGCATTGGCTGAAGCCAAACCAACTCTGGTAGAATTTTATAAAGAGGGTTGCCCTCACTGCGCCGAACAAGCCCCGATTATCGACGAACTCAAAGAGCGTGTAGGCGACAAAGCTAACGTAATTACAATTGATGGCACAGCTAATCCTGCATTGGTCGAAAAATACCACGTTCACTCGGCGCCCACCTACATCTTGTTCAAAGACGGGCAGGAATGTTGGCGCGATGGCGGCCGAAAGCCTTACTCGGAGCTCCGCGATATGCTCGACCGATTTATGTAATCAATTCTCGTCATACAGAAAACTGCAATTTACGAAAAACTGTATATTCCCGGATATAAAAAGCGTTTGCAAATTGGTTTTTGCAAACGCTTTTTTATGCATTTATTAATTCAACATTAAGCAGCAAAGGCAAGAATCAAGCCTTGGGCCGCCACTACTCGAAGGAACATTGTCAACGGATAAACCGTTGAGTAGGCTACTGCCGGAGCATCGCTACCGGTTGCTCCGCTGGCATAAGCTAATGCCGGGGGATCAGTGTAGCCTCCGGAGAACAGACCCATAATTGACAAGAAATTGATTTTATAAACTCCACGGGCTATCAATCCCACAATAATCAATGGAACTGTTGTGATCAGGAAGCCCCAGATTACCCACCACATACCGGTTTCGGTAAAGACATTTTGGATAAACCCTTTACCTGCTGCAATACCTACCGAAGCAAGGAACAAACATATACCCAATTCGCGAAGCATCAGCGAGGCCGACGATGATGTATAGGTAACTAATTTCAGTTTATATCCATAGCGGCTGAGCAATATAGCCACCACAAGCGGACCGCCGGCAATGCCAAGCTTCAAGCCATGACCAAAGTTGATTTGGCCGACTATGATACCTACGAGGATGCCAACGAAGATAGTAACCAAATTGGGGTGATTCAGGCGCTTCATCGAGTTACCGAGCTTTGACGCCAGGCGATCGATATCGGCAAGCTGCCCTACTACTGTAATGCGGTCGCCCATCTGCAGACGAAGCGAGGGAGTTGCCAACAGGTCAACACCACCGCGGTTGACACGGGTGCAGTTAAGTTGATAAGCATTGTGAAGGCGTAATTGGCCAAGAGTGGTGCCATTATACTTGCTTTGGGTTAACACGATGCGACGCGAAACCACTTCGGCCGGAGTTACAGTTTCCCAATCAACTGACACTTCCTGCCCCATAACTGTGGCGAAACGTTCAACATCTTGGGCCGACAGCACCACAAGAATTTTGTCGCCAACATGAACAGTGGTAGCCGATGTAGGGATAATAATCTTGTTATCAGGACCCATCAAACGCGAAATCACGAAATCGCCGTGAATAACATCGTGGAGCTGAACGAGATTTTTGCCATCAACCAATTTATTGGTCACCTCAAATGTGCCGATATAAGGTTTCTGTTGCAAGCGCTCATTCTCTTCATCCATCGCTTTGATTTCGTTGGGCACTTTGATTTTGAAGAGACCTTTGATAATAAACATGGCCAATATAATACCCACAACACCAAGGGGATAGGCTGCGGCATAACCCATCGACATAGTGTTGACCGCCTCAGGATTGGTTGCAGCCTGCTGAGCAGCTGCCAAGCCGGGGGTATTGGTCACAGCACCTGACATCACACCAACAAGCGACTCTATCGAGGCTTCATTGCTCGCGAAGTAAATAACCAAAACTATGGCAACATTAAGCAACACGCCTAACACAGCAAGCATATTGAGCTTTATACCCCCCTCCTTGAATGAGGAGAAAAAGGCCGGACCTACCTGCAAACCAATTGCAAAGATAAATAATATCAACCCAAATTCCCGAAGGAACTTAATGATATTAGGCTCGGCAGTATAGCCAAGCTGTCCAACTACAATGCCCACAAAGAGCACAAAAGTAACGCCAAGCGACACTCCGCCTAATTTCACCTTACCAATCAAAATGCCTACGGCAATAACGAAAGAGTAAAGTATAATAGTAGCGGCAAGCTCGGTGTTACCGGGACGGAATAATTCTTGAAGGAACTCCATTGACGGTTATTTACTGAATTTTTGCCTATTGAAATTTATTGACACAAAGTGAAAAGGCTCGCAACTTATTTTGCGTTATAATCAATATTATAAGGCTAACTAATTAGGTTTCAATAACATAAACCTTGCAAACCGTTTTTCAGTATGCAAAGTTAGCAATTTATCTGCAAGCCACAAAACATCAACCCACAATTTTATCACCAATCCCGAAAATATTATTTTAGTAAGACCCGGGAACTGATTTGGCGGAGAGCGCTGCGGAGACCGGGGGAAAGAGTCTGAGTTTTCAACAGTTCAATTCGATAAGATAACTCAGATATAAGCTCGGGATAGGGTAGACATATTTTATAAGCCACATACAAGCTGAAACATCTGACTGCGTAGGGCTCACTTTCGGCATTGATTTTCGGCAAGCAGAAGTCCAACAGCTTTACAACATTTTCATTGTCGGCATTAAATTGCTGCTCCCTGAGCAACTGCAATAACATTCTCTTCTTGGAAGCATCAGTTTCATCTATCAGCCACTCTATCAATTCGTCTTGCAACGAAGCGAGCCAATCGATTTCATATTTTGGCAAATGTGTAATGACCCACAGCGCATTGACCGCTACTCTCCTGCCGGGTGACTTGGTTAAAGCCCACAATGTTTGCTTTACTCTATCAGTGACTGTTGCTTCAGCAGCTATGTCATCTACCTCTTTTTTGCCAATCCTGCCTTGCAGTTTCTCGGTCAATCGTGCAAGCAATTCACCTGGCGTGCAATCATCCGTCTTTGCGGAAGCTATGCGCATCACTGCTTTCACAAAATTCGTTTTAGCGCGAGTATATCCATCACGGTTATTCCGAAATTTAGGCAACAACGATAGTTTCAACGATTCGTATTTTCGGGCTGCAGCGGGATGGCTTCGCAAGTAATCGCGAAATGTAACCTCATCAATATGTCCGGCGGCAGCTACATGAATATGAAACACCTTGTCGGCATAACCATTCAGTGTATAACCTTTGTTGAAACTCAGGCGAGAGGCTGACTCTGCCATACAAATATAATCAGCCCCGAGCATCGCGCCTTTAATTCGGGCGAATGCTTCGGGACCGTTGGATTCAATTAAAATGTCGATAATAGGCTTAGCCTTAATGCCTTTGATAGCTGTGCTGCCAATATGATAAATGCTCACGATATTGTCGCCCAAGAGCGATCTTAGAGCATAAATTTCTTCAACAGCCACCCGAGGCCACTCCTCGTTGTAATCTTCAAGCGAAATGGGAAACAACTCCCATAACTCCTTAAGCGACATCTGTTCAAGTGGTTTCGCAGGCATGGCAGGGAGTCAATTCTTTAGGAAAATGTCTAATGTCGGCATTACTCGCCCATGGTGCGCAGCAACTCATCGTTGTCAACCGTGCGTTCCATGCGCTCTTTGATAAATTCCATAGCCTCAACAGGAGTACGGTCAGAGAGGAAGCGACGAAGAATCCACATGCGATTGAGTGTTTCTTCACGTTGCAACAAGTCGTCGCGACGAGTTGAAGAGGCCATGATATCAACTGCGGGGAATACTCGCTTGTTGGCCAACTGACGGTTGAGCTGAAGCTCCATGTTGCCGGTGCCTTTAAACTCTTCAAAGATAACCTCATCCATTTTCGATGAAGTTTCGGTAAGGGCTGTTGCAATTATAGTCAGTGAGCCGCCTCCCTCAATGTTGCGCGCCGCACCGAAGAAGCGTTTCGGCTTCTGGAGGGCATTTGCGTCAACGCCACCTGAGAGTATTTTGCCGGAAGCAGGAGCGCAGGTGTTGTAAGCTCGTGCCAATCGAGTGATTGAGTCAAGAAGAATAACAACGTCGTGGCCACACTCTACCATGCGTTTTGCCTTGTCGAGAACGATACCGGCAATCTTCACATGGCTTTCAGCCGGCTCATCAAATGTTGAGGCAATTACCTCGGCATTAACTGAGCGCATCATGTCAGTAACCTCTTCGGGGCGTTCATCAATGAGCAAAATCATGATGTAGGTTTCCGGATGGTTGCGGGCGATAGCGTTAGCTATATCTTTGAGCAAGATAGTTTTACCTGTTTTTGGAGGAGCCACGATAAGGCCGCGTTGACCCTTGCCTATGGGCGAGAACATATCAACCACGCGTGTAGATATGCTTGATGCCATGCCTGAAGTGAGGTCAAACTTCTCCTCCGGAAAGAGCGGGGTAAGGTGTTCAAAGTTAACACGGTCACGAATAAACTCAGGAGAGCGCCCGTTGACGCGCGTAATGCTTGTCATGGGGTAGTATTTCTCCCCCTCGAAGGGAGGTCGGACAGCACATTCCACCACATCGCCCGACTTAAGAGCATTGGCTTTGATTTGCTGCTGAGTGAGATAGATATCGTCAGGCGAAGGGAGGTAATTATAATCGCTTGAGCGGAGGAAGCCATGACCTTCGGGCATGATTTCCAAAACGCCTTGAGCATCAATCAGGTCGGCGAAGTCATATTTAGGCTCGGGCACAAAGCGATTTTTTCCTTTGTTTTTCTTCTTGCCTTGTCCGGGAGGAGTAGGTGTCTGAGTAGTAGCATTTGGCTCCATCAGCTGAATTGGCTGATTGAACGCTTGTTGCATCTGTTGTTGTTGCATCTGCTGTTGCTTTTGTTGTTGCAACTGCTTTTGCTGTTGTTTCTTCTGCTGACGCATCTGCTGCTTGCTCAGCTGTTTGCCCTGTTGATTAGGTTGCAGCGGTTGTTGAGCAGCAATATTTTCCTGATGGTCATTAGGTTGCTGAACGGGCTCATTAGCTTCCATCGCTTTGGCAGCCTCAGCTTCGCGAGCAGCCTCCTCCTTTTCGCGTTGAGAGCGAGGAGTAAATTTTTTACCTTTTCCTTGAGGGAAGAAGTTGCCGAGCGACGGGCTTGTGTGTTCAATCACGGGCGCTGCGGGCTGTGGCTCCACAGCCTCAGCCGGAGTTGGAGCGGGCAATTCCAACGGTTCAGCTTCTACCTCCTGAACCGGAGCGGGAGTGGGTTGAGTTTGCTCAGATTCCTCGCTTTTCTCAGCTTTTGTTTTGCGACCACGGCGTTTTGGCTCAGCGGCGGGAGCGTCGGTTGTTGCAGCCTCAGTTTGAGGAGCAACCACCACAGGTTCGGCAGTTACCTCGGCAGCCTCCTCGGCTTTAGGTTTGCGGCCACGACGTTTAGGCTCGACAGCAGTCTCTGCCGTATCTGATTTTTCAGCAGTTTTTGCAGTTGATTTAGCTGCTGATTCTTTTGGTTTCTCTTCCTTGGGTTTACGACCACGGCGTTTAGGCTCGGCAGCTGCATTTGCGGCAGAGTTTTCGGCCTGGCGATCGAGAATGTCGTAAATAGAGTCTTGACGATTTTCGGGGCTGAATTTTTTGATACCCATTGATTCGGCAACCGAGCGGAGTTGGTCGTCGGGCATTGCCGATAGCTCAGAAAGTGTATACATTATAAAATTAAGGGAATATTTAGCGCTCTAATTCACCAACATACCAAGCATCCAACACAATCGAGGGGAAAATGGAGCAAAATGCCGGTGAGAGCAATACGTAATGTTAGAAGGGATGAAGTATAACGGTAAGGCGTCTAAAGTAATAAGGTAAATAAACAGAACGTGGTAAAAATAATTTGGCTCTCAATTAATTAGCCAAACAAAACGAAGCATCTGCCTTCCGTATCAGACATCTGTTGTCTGAAATTGATGCACAAATTTACTTACTTTTTAATTCTAAAACAAATTTTTATGCAATTTTGTTTGAAAAT
>CAMWUH010000139.1 GCA_947177325.1 uncultured Bacteroidales bacterium | reverse complement strand
TTAAATAGAAAAACAGATCGACCCGCCTTGCTTGAGTGCAACGGCGGGTCGATTATTGTTTAATGACTACACAAGAGGTGTGATCAGTAGGCTGAGGGCTTGAGGGTGAGGCCGGTGCGCTCGGATAGGCCGAAGAGGAGGTTCATGAGGTGGACGGCGTTGCCGGCTCCGCCTTTGAGCAGGTTGTCAATGGCGGCAGTGATGATTAGTCGATTGCCTGCTTTGTCGAGGTGGATAAGGCATTTGTTGGTGTTGACTACATCTTTAAGGTCGGGCTGGCGGTCGACAATGAAGGTGAAGTTGTGGTCGTCGAAGGCTTCGTTATAAAGCGCAGTCAGCTCGGTAAGGTTCATGTCGCAGGGGAGATAGAGAGCAACGAGAGCTCCACGTGAGAAACTGCCACGCATGGGCATCAGGAGCACTTCCTCGTCAAAGTCGGGCTGGAGGGTGGTGAGGAGGGTTTTGATTTCGTCGGCGGCAGAGTGGCGAAGCGGACGATAAACGGCGATGTTTTCGTTGCGCCAAGGGTAGTGCCCGATAGGAGAGGGGTCAGCACCGGCGTCGGTAGCACCCTCGAGGGCAGCCACGTGGATTGGCCCTTGTAGTTTACCGGCTTTGGCTAACGGGAGGAGTGCAAGGCTCACTGCTGTGGCAAAGCAACCGGGGTTGGAGGCATGGAGAGCTCCGCGCACCAGAGGTTTGCGATTTATTTCGGGCAGCCCGTAAACAAAATCATGGGGAGCCTCGGGTGATTGCATACGGAAATCGGGGCTGAGGTCGATAATTTTAACTTCGGCCGGGACCTCGTTTTCCTCAAGGAATCGCTTGGAGGCTCCACGGGGAAGGGCGAGGAAGAGCACATCGATAGCATCGAGCTCGGGTGAGGCAGAAAAACGGAGAGATGTTTCGCCAATCATGCCTTGATGGACGTCGCCGATAGCCATGCCGGCAAGGTCGGGCGCACAGATAAACGTCAGGTTAACGTCGGGGTGGTTGATAAGCAGTCGGGTTAGCTCGCCGGTAAGATAGTCGGCACCACCGATAATTCCTACTTTTATCATAAGCAGAGGTAATAGTAAAAAGAATTTTCAACAGTTACTTATTATTCGCAAAGATAATAAAAAAACGGGTTAAAAAAGTGGAAAGGGGAGAAATAAAAGCGGCGGGATGGAACTTTTGTTAAAACGAGATGTTATTATGATATAATATATATGATATAATATATAGGTACAATTAAAAAACTATTATTTATGAAAAACACATCACGAATTGCAACCGTAATGGCTGCAGCAGCGCTTGTGGTTGCAGGCGTATCGACAGCGACGGCACAGGTGCCACGCATCAATGGCGGAGTCAGCCCCGTAACGGCAGCTTCAACAACTACTTCCACTCTGCCCAAGAAAGCACAGAAATTTATCGACAAACATTTTGCAGGAGTGGCGGTTGCATCAACCGAAGTTGATTTCCCGTCGCAAGACATTGATGTTAAATTGGCTAATGGCATTGAGATTGAATTTTCTCAAAAAGGTGAATTGAAAGAAATAGAGACTGAACAGGGCTCGCTTTCAGTTGACCTGGTGAAATCGATACTGCCACGCGAAACTTATCGCGACTTACGCGATAAGGGTATGCAGGCCTGCGTTGAGGGTATCAAGAAAGACAAATATGGCTACAAAGTTGATTTGAACAATCAGCGATATGATGAAGCCCGCTACAATGTCGAGGGCTTTTTCGTAGCCTTTTATGAATAAGACAGTGATATTACACACGATAGGAGGGTGTTTCAGAATATAAATTTTGAAACATCCTCCCTTGTTTTTATTGGGGAAGCGGGTCTAAGGCTTGGTTGGGGAGCGAATCGGCAGGGAGAGAGGGGATGGGTTGCACGGTAGAGTCGGCGGGGTGGATTGTGGCGGGATGGTGGATGCGGCGGAGGAAGCCGAAAATATTGTCGAAATCGTGCTTGAACATGATTCCTACGCCTTGGGTGGTGTTGGCTGTACGGACGTAATAGTTCTGGTCGTTGTAGTGGTTGTAGGCTTTCAGGCGGATGGAGCCTTGGCGATTGAGGAGATACTCGATGTCGAAGTCGCCGATGAATTGGTTGGTGTTGAGCGATTTGTCGCGGTAGCCGAAATTGCCGTTGAGGAGCAGTCGGTTGTTGAGCAGACGCGATGAAAGGGCTACATCCACTTCCACATCAGAGAAGTCGCCGCGGTCGCTTCGGAGATTTGGGGCAATCATCCATTTGTCACTCAGTTGGCCCAAGATGTTAGAGAGCTGCGAGGTGATGGTAGATGACGCAACAGAGAAGAGTTCGTTGCCTTTTGTCGCTGACATATAATCGGGCGTGTAGAAACGATTGAGGGCGAGGAGGTAGATAATCTGGCGGTTCATCATCTCCTCGGTTGACACGATTGAACGTACTTTGCGGTAGACATCGGAGGTCAGAGTCGGGAATTCAATGTCGAAAGAGAGTTGAGGGTTGTCAATATCACCGTCGACCAAGAGCACTGCGTGGACCGGCACGTTGGTGCGGTTAAGATCTTTATCGTTGGCGAAAGTTTCGTCGAGGTCGGTAAGGTTGGCGTTGAGGCTATAGTAGGCCTTGATTTTAAGGCGTGCATTAAGAGGATCGCCTGAGAACACCACTTCGCTGCCTTGTTCAATGATGAAATCTTTGATGATGATTTCCTGGAGAGTGAAGTTATAAAAACCGCGGTCGGCGGTGTAGGTGCCGAACATTTCCATTTCGTCGGTAGCTGAAGAGTAGGTGATTCGAAGATCGGCATTGCCGAAAGCTTTGATTTTATCGCCTGCCACCGGGTCCATGACCAGGTCGAGTTCGGCCTCGGGGGTTACGTTGACTTGAAGCTCGACATTGAAGTTGCCGTCGGTTGGAGCGATTTTGTTTTTGAAAAGCGAGCGAAGGTGATCGATGTTTTGGAGGTGCTCGTCAACGACAACTTTAACGGTGTCGGTTACGGCATTTTTATCGCGGAAAGTCAGGAACGTGTATTCACTGGCAACTTCGCGGTCATCCAATATAAAGGTGAACATAGAGCCGGCCGATGTTGTGGCGTCAACTTTGATGTCGATGAGGTTTTCGTCGCCGGTAATAGAGGCGTGGCCCGAGCCCAATACATGGCCGTAGTAATTTGACTCATCGGAGGGCTTGACATCAAAAACGAGCATGTCGCGGATGTGGTCTAAGGAGAGATTTATTTTGAAGTCGGAGAAATTGCGGTGGGTAACGTAGCCTGAAAGGGTAGCCTTGTGGCCGGTAGATGGGTCGTTGATGGCGAGTGCCGGCAAGGATATTCGTCCGGGGGTGATGATGATTGAGTCAGAGGCTTGATAGCGCACGTTGGTAAACAGCAAGCGCATATCGACATCTTCGGCCTCCATGCGGCCTTCAAGGTCAACATTTTCAAATGTGCCGAAAATGCGGAGATTGCCCGATGCGGTTCCGGAAATATTGTCGGCAAAGGCGTAGAAGTAGCGCTGGAGGAAACCGACCGGAGTGTGAATGGCGTTGATGTTGACATCAAGTTCCTTCGACATGGGGCGGAGGTCGACACTGATAGTGGAGTGATTGCCATCGGCTTGCGTAACGTTGCCATCGATGATGATAGCCATGTTATCGGGCTCGAAATGGCTGTTGACAATGGCATCACCGATAATACAGTCGGAGAAACTTATGTCGCGGACAAAAAGGTCGGTGGCTGAGGCGTGTGGGGCGGGTGTTAAAACGGAGTTGGCCGTTACACTGCCGGTAGTGTAGCCGCCTAATGGCACATTGTCGATGTTGAGCGCGTTGAAAAGATAGCCGAGGTCGAAATTGCGGATGTCGATGTTGACAACGTCGTCTTCCGATGCCGAAGCCACGCCATCGATTTTTACGAATTGGTTTTGGCGGCTGACTTCAAGGTGGTCAATCGAGAGTTGACGGTCGGCCCAGTTGAGGGTCGAGGGGGAGATAAACCAGGTTGAGTCGTTGAAGGTTACCTCTGAGGGGAGAATTTTAACGAGAGCTGTCGGGGAGTTGTCGGTGTCGGAGCGACCTACCTTGGCGGAGAGCTTTACCTGGCCATCGTAGCGGGCGGCGCGGTCGATTTTGAAGTCCATGCCAAGATTGAGAGAATTGCCAATGCCTGAGGCTTTGAGATTGACGTTGGTCAACCCGTCTTTAGATGGGTATTTAGTGGTAAGCGACAGCTGCTTGGCTGAGGAGATGCCATTGGCAATGACCTCCAGGCGAGTGGCTTCAATGATTTTGTTGCCCTGACGGAGATAGGGAGCATCGACCACGACACGAGCCGAGCCCGAAGATGAATCCACATTGCCGGAGAGAGTGACCGGATAGAGAGAAGTGACCGGCGGATTGACAATGTTGCGGAGCGACTCGGTGGGTTGCAGAGTGAAATCGAAGTTGAAGATGTTGGGGCTCTGAGCCTCCAGGCGTTTCAGTTTGGCATCATCAGCATCGTTGCCGAGTGCGGGGAATGCGCGAGAAGCGATGGTTGAGAATAAAAGGGGTAGAGAAACCGGGTTGACGGCTCCGTTTATGCGGCCTTTGATAAAGTCGCCGGAGAGCTCGATGAGGCGATTGTCGGGGGAGCCTGAGGCGGTTACTTTAAACGGGCCGGGGGAGTAGGAGTCGCCCACGGAATCGGTCAATGACAGATTGTTGATAGAGAGAAAACCTTCAATATTGGCGGGGTTGAAATCAGAAAGCGAAGCATCGATATCGGCATTCAGAGTGAGGTTGGTTTTGGACAGATTGAGAATGGCAGGGTTGAAGCCATTGATTGCGGCTTGTAGATTGACGGAGTCGCGGAGCGATTTGATGCCTAAGCGACCGCCGGCTGTGAGGTCAATAGTGAGTTGAGGGTCGCTGATGATGGCATCGAGTTTAAAATCTCCGGAGTGCCAGGCGGCGTCGGCAGAGATGTCGCTGTAGGGGTAGCCTTTGTAGGTTATGCGGTCGATATTAAGCGAGGCATCGGCTGATATGAGAGTGTTGTGCCACCGACCGGTTGCCTCAAAGGCGAGAGCGCTCTGGCCGAAGCCGGGTTTATGGATGATTGCGCTCAAATCAGCAACATCAACAGAGCCGTTTGCGCTGAAGTCAATTGGTGAGGATAGAGAGAGGCGCCGGTAAGAGGCATGAATATCAACGTTGTCGGTGGAGGCGGCGGCTTTAATGTCGGCGTGACCGTTGAGCCCGTTGCCTGAGGCGGATGCTGCCAATGAATAGCTCTCGGAGGGGATGTCGAAACCGTGGATAAACGCTGCCACGCGACTCGCGAAAGATGGGGAGATGTTGAGGTTGATGTGAGGGAGGTCGTAGATGACTTTAACGGCCGAATCGGCTTTGACCGAGCCTTGGAGGTCGAAGCTGAAATCGCCGCCGCGAGTCGAAGCTTTAAGGTTGTTGATGTCGATTCTCGATGGGGAGGCTTGGGCCGATAGCGCGAGGTCGAGAGTGTAGGGTAAGCCCCGAGCCTGCTCAACGACGGGAGCTAAAGAGGGGAGGAAAATGTGGCTACCTTGGCTGATTTCGATAGAGGCTGATGAGAAAGGGAGTTGCAGACGGCCATCGGCTATCATCAATTTTGATTGTGGTAATTCAAGATTGAGGTTGCTCCAACTGACGGAGCCGGGAGAAACACGGAGGTTGGCAGTCAGATTGTCGAGTTTGAGTCCTGATGCCTCGGCGAAGTCAAGACGCTTGAGGTTGACGGTGGTGAGAGTGTCGGAAATGAGCGGGATGTTGGCGTCGGCACGCAGGCGGTTGACCTTGATGTGGGCCGGGTTAAATTGGCCGGGAGTCGGGGGTGCGTTGAGAATGTCGTAGCTGAGATTGGCGTTGCGGAGAATTATCGTGTTGATGCGCAGGTTGATTTTGCTTTTCTTTTCGGGGTCTTTCTCCTTTTGAAGATGTGCGATGATTGGGGCGATATTGAGAGGGGCGGAGGCGGAATCGCGACTTACCCGGG
>CAMWUH010000138.1 GCA_947177325.1 uncultured Bacteroidales bacterium | reverse complement strand
CTTATATACATATTTCTGCGTGGGGTCTCTGCGTGTTTGCTCGTTCCATTCCAAGGGCAATTCCAGGGCCTCAGATAGCGGGACGGGCAAAAGGTACGGCTCTCACGCTTTTTTTATATTAACCAATCATTCACTGAAGAGGAGAGCCCTGATGTATAATCAGCTAAATGAAAAAAGCTTTTCCTTTTTATTTACATCGGTTCTCATGGCTCCTTTTACTATGTGTATCGGTAGCGTATGCATCCGACGAGGTACCATGTTTTGTGTTTAGTGGTAATGCTGATAATCAACATTGCATTGACCTGTCACAATTAAATCGCATTGCTTTTAATAAAGATGAGATGATTATTTCTTCATCAAATAATGATGAGGACAAATCAGTGAGCTTAAAGTACACTCATTACCATCATTTAACTATTGCCAATGCAATCCCAACTAACACTATAGGGGTAGACCTGATACCATCTTCTTCCTCATTTTATATAAATTATATCAACGCTGATAAATCTTTATTAGTAATTGCCGAGGAAGAACAGGCGTATGAATTGGAACTCTTTAACCTAAAGGGTGAAAAAATCTATTCATGTCGTCATCAAACATCTAACTCAATCTCATTAACCGGGTTGCCGGTTGGCGTTTATATCGCGGTAGCACATAATAGTCATAACCAAGCATTATTGAAATTTATTATCCACTAAACTAACAATGAAGAAATATTCGTTTAAAAAGCTCTTGGTAGTAGGAGCTGTCTTAATCGCAACTGTTTTAACTTACGCGAACACTGAAAAAGTTCTGCAAATTTTTAAGGACGGAGAGATTTTGCATGAGCTTAGAATCACTGACTTTGACTTTTTAGAGGTCAACGACATCATTACTCCTCCCTCTGAAGTTACTTCTCAGGTTGGCCAAAATGAAATTACAATTACATGGAATAAAGTAGACGATGCGTCTTACTCAATATATCGCTCAGGTGACAATATTGAGTTCACGTTGCTCGCATCAGATATTAAGGAAACCCAATATACCGACAAAAATCCATTGATTGGCTCAAACTACTATAAGGTAAAAGCTGTAGTTGCCGGAAAAGAAAGTCCATTCTCGTCGAGTGCTGTTGCAACTATTGTTGGGTCAAGTCTTGAAAGTGGTATTTATGTGGGTATTTCGAGCTTTAATCAAGCCCTTTATAATCATCCTATCGCATATCTCGATGCTGAAAGCTATCCCGGATTTCATTCATTTATCGACGATTTAACTACCAAATATGGCACACTACTCTATTATTCTGTTGACCAAGCACTAAATACGCTCGAGCATACTCAGCTTCCATCTGATATTTCAACTGCAGCAATTGTTACCTTTACAGATGGTTTGGATCAAGGTTCTTTTATGAAAGATGAAATTAAGAATAAATACCAAAATAGTGATGAATGCTTGGATGGCTTGAACGAGCGAATTATGAAAGAAACCGTCGTCGGGCAATCAATTACTGCTTACTCCATTGGTATTCTTGGTAACGACGTATCTGATGTTGCTCAATTTAGAAAGAATCTGACTAAACTTGCCTCAGCTCCCGAAAATGCTATAGAAGTAACAAGTATGGCTGAGGTGAATCAAAAATTTAAAGAAATTGCCGGTCAATTAACTCAAAGCAATTTTGTACAAACCATAAGTCTGAAGATCCCGGGTCAAGTTAATGGCACTCTAATTCGATTCACTTTTGATAATGTTAGTGACGCTGCTAAATCTCAACTTTATATTGAGGGCACTTTTAATCTTGACAATTTCTCTCTTGAGAATGTGAAATACGTCGGAATGACTTCAAAGTCAGGAGATATAATTAAAGGTAATGTCGATGGAATATTCGTAACCTTTACGTTTCAAGGTGTTCGCACTGATACCAATAAGTTGATTGATAAGCAGTTTGCTGATGAGTGGACTTACATAACATCAAATGGTAAGTGGCAAATTAACTCTGAGTTTGACAAGAAAGAAGATTCAGAAGTAGTGACCGAGCGAAGCTCTGCTGTTATCATGCTTGTGCTTGACTGCTCAAGTTCTCTTGCAAGTGATTTTCCCAAAGCACAATCCAACGCAAAGGATTTTATTGATACACTATATAAAGCCGTTGGTGGTGTTACCGATCCAAACAATCCTGAAGACCCGAATAATCCCGACGACCCCGAGGAATCTCTGACCATTTACTCAACAACTCCGATTGACTTGTCAATTGCTGTTTTCCACACAGAGCTTAAAAAAAGATATTATCTGACTTTAGACCAATATAGTAGTGCTAATTTGAAAGACTTCTACGTTGAAGGCTTAACCGTATGCTCGGCTATGGGTAATTTTATAATTTCGCCTAAAGAACTTCAATTTCATTCTACCTCTGCATGGTTAGCTGAAGAATTATATGATGGTTATTTGCCCACAAAAACTCAAGGCTCTATAATTGTTGCTCGTTGGTCAGATATTAATCAAGCGTTAGATAAAGCGGGATTTTCGAAATTATATGATGACATAACGTATATATGTGGTGAAAGAGCAACAGATAATGAAGACGAATATATTCATTACGGCTTTAAAAAAGTGAGCAACAGCTATAATCTTACTGTAACCTGGGGTTTCGTTAGAGGTGTAAGAGATGTATCCCAACCCAGTGTGATGTGGAGCCATCCCGACAATTTTAAATTGGCTGTCATGAAAGACGGCGCGATTGAGTATATTGATGACCCGAATACGGATCTCTCTCAATTCGATTCGGTGTTAGGTATCAGTTATATTCAAATTCATGAAAAAGAGGTGCAGAATCTTATTTTTCTTGGATTAGAAAACGCGCAGTCCGGACCATTAAATTATGAAATGGCAGAGGGGCTTTATGGCGATGTGATGCCTACCTATACTGAGTCTGTTTTAATCCAGAATTTTCGTATCGAATTTAATTCAGCTATCTCCAAGTTCGGAGGAAATCAGTTAGATACTACAACGAACTATTGGATTAGAATCAGTGATGGGGATTATGCCGGTGTTATTTATTATTTAGATTGGACTGATGTCTGGAACGTTCCGGGAGCGGTAAAATGGGGTAGTAAATCCTATAATAACTACGTCAGAAAAATGGGAAGAATTAACTCCGGAGAAACACAATCTATTCCATTCAAAAAGGAGTTTTCGATTAAGACTAAGCAACTCTAAATATTAGATATGAACAAAATGAAAGGCTCACCGGTACATACGCGACCAATGAGCCTTTCTTATTTATGTATCAACCGGCGTTTTATGCGAAAAGGTGGCGGAAGGCTTCTTCTACTTTTGAAACTTCTACGATTTTCAGCGGAAATTTTGTGGTGTCGATGCCTTTGAGATTGTGACGGGGAATGATAATTGTTTCCATCCCTAATTTGGCCGCTTCACTAATGCGCTGCTCTATGCGCGACACGGGACGGATTTCCCCCGACAAGCCTACCTCTCCGGCCATACATATCGACCGCGGTATCGCCATATCTACATTCGACGACAGAACCGCGCAGATGACCGGCAAATCCATTGCCGGGTCGGCCACCTTAAAGCCTCCGGCAATGTTCAGAAACACATCTTTTTGTATTAGCTTAAACCCTACACGCTTTTCCAACACGGCAAGCAGCATGTTCATCCGTCGGGAGTCAAAGCCGGTAACGGAGCGTTGGGGTGTGCCGTAGGCCGCTGAACTTACAAGGGCTTGGGTCTCAATCAAAAATGCCCTGATTCCTTCAATCGCAACACCGATTGCTACCCCCGACAATGCCTGGTTGGCCGTCGACAGCAACATCTCCGACGGATTGGTAACTTCGCGCAACCCACGCTGGCACATTTCATAAATGCCGATTTCATTGGTGTTGCCAAAGCGATTCTTGATGGCTCTGAGCAGGCGATACATATTTTGTCGGTCACCCTCGAAGTGGAGCACAACGTCAACGATATGTTCCAGCACTTTAGGGCCGGCTATTGCACCATCCTTATTAATATGGCCTATAAGCAGCACCGGCACCCCGCTCTCTTTTGCATATTTCAGCAGCTGAGCCGCACACTCTCTGACCTGACTGACACTTCCGGCCGCCGACTCTATAGCGTCAGATGCTATTGTCTGTATCGAGTCAACTATCAGAAGCTCCGGTTTCACTTCGTTAATATGCTCGAAAATATTTTCAAGCGAGGTCTCGCAAACTATATAGCAGTTGTCGCCCGCCCGACCGATGCGGTCGGCGCGCATTTTAAGCTGCGAGGCACTCTCCTCGCCCGACACGTAGAGCATACGTCGCGACTTTATCGACAGGATATTCTGTAGCACGAGTGTTGATTTGCCGATACCCGGCTCTCCGCCAATCAGCACAATCGACCCTGCCACCAAGCCGCCACCGAGTACTCGGTTAAGCTCTTCTGACGGCATGTGGATGCGCTCCTCGCTCGTGGCCTCAATTCTCGACACCGGCACCGCGACGCTCTTGCCTCGGCGCGCCGGACCTATCGACTTTGATGCCCCTGAAGGCACGCGCTCCTCTACCATCGTGTTCCATTCACCGCAAGCCGGGCATCGCCCTACCCATTTCGGTGACTCAGCTCCGCAGGCCGAGCAATACCATGCTGTTTTTATCTGTTTCTTTGCCATGTGAATATAGGTGTTAAAAGGTTAATGAACGGCGGCGAAATTCAGCCAGGGTGATTGAAGTGGCCATCGCCACATTGAGCGACTCAACATGTGTGGCGTCAACCGGATATGGCGGAATAAACAGGCGCATATTAATCAGCTCGGCCACTTCCGGCGAAATGCCGTGGCCTTCGTTGCCCATCACGATTACCCCGGCGCGGGGCAGGGTAGAGCTGTAGATGTTTTCGCCGTCAAGGAAAGTGCCGATCAGAGGGGTTGCGGCAGGCATATCGGCCAGCGTTGCAGGCAGGTCAACGTAATTGACGTTGACGCGCCCTATTGCCCCCATCGTTGATTGTATAACTTTAGGATTGAAGAGGTCAACAGTGTCGCGTGAGCATATAATCTCCTTTACCCCAAACCAATCGCAGGCACGGATGATAGTGCCCAGATTGCCGGGGTCCTGTATGCCGTCAAGAGCAATCACCAGTTCGGAAGCAGCCTTTGACGGCTCGAATCTTCGCTCCGGCAACTCAAATATGCCGATAACGTCGGGCGGATTTGAGAGCGATGACAACCGCTCGAAGTCGGCCGTCTTGGCCACAAATGTTTTGATGCCGGCAACCTCGTCGGCATGAAGCGTCAGCCAGCGATGTGAAGCTATAACGGTAGTGCATGTGAACAGGGGAAGCAACTCGCTCAGAGCCTTGGAGCCCTCAACGATAAACAGACCCTGCAGTCGGCGTTGCTTGGCCGAGCGCAAAGCCATGACGGCTTTGCGCATTCCTGCGCCCAATGCCGGGAACTCATTGCCTGCGAAAATATGTGATTGTTCGGTTGACATTTCTTAGTTGTTCTTTTTACAAATTTACAATAATTTATTGTAATAGCTAATTAAAAAATGCGTAAATTTGCAGAGTGAAACCACAGCGGGCCGGCTCGTCGCGGGCGTCGTGGCTCGGCCATCGGCAACGATGGCTCGACTTCGACCTGTAAACCATGTCGTGTAAGTGACCACGAAGAAGAAATGAAACGTCTGAGGAAAGTCCGGGCAACGCAGAGCGCTACACTCTCTAACTGAGAGCTATCGGCGACGGTAGAGCAGCGTGACAGAAAATTACCGCCTCCACATCGGTGCATCAGTATATCTGTTGCAAGTGGAGGTAAGGGTGAAAAGGTGGGGTAAGAGCCCACCGGGCGGTGCAGCGATGTGCCGTGCCGCACGTCTTGTAGGTTGCAAGGTCAAGTATACCGGCATTTAAGGGTTGCTCGCCCATTGCCGGGGGGTAGACTGCAACGGAGCCTCCCTCGGGGAGGACCAAAGATAAATGACGAGCAAGCATTTTGAGCCGCCCTCACGGGCGCACGATGCTTACATAACCCGGCTTACAGGCCCGCCTGCGGTTTCTTTTTTTGCTTCCATTTCCCAACTATCATTATA
>CAMWUH010000137.1 GCA_947177325.1 uncultured Bacteroidales bacterium | reverse complement strand
ACCAAGACAGGCAGAACCAAAAACTGCAGTGCTACCATTACACCATAAGACAATCAAATTGCCCAGCCATTTCGACTAAAGCACTGCAAAGTTAAGGAGGTTTTTTGAATAGTGCAAATTTTTTGGTGTTTTTTTCGCAATTTCCTTATTTTTTTGTCGCTATGAACCGATATAGAGGTGCGGTGGAATCATTTTATTTAAAATTTTTATTGCAGAGGGGATATTTTGAGATTTTTTGGGGTTAGCGGGGTAGTAATTTTGCATTGAAACAATTCTGATGACGACAATAATTTTTGAGCTACGAACTAAACAACAATCAATTTTTGAATTACAACAAAACATTTAAATCATTTAACGAAACATCAATCATGAATGTAAAAAAACAAATTAACAGAGCGATGGCCGGCAGTTGGTCGAGCGCGAAAAGCGCCCAAACGGCCGGAAAAGAAAAAACTATCCATCCGCTAAAGGCTCTAAAAACGGCTAAACGCCTGAAAATATTGAAACTAAAGCCGCAGATGTTGAGCAACCGGCCTGCAAACGATGCCCGGGGCATGACTACTGTCAAGTGCACAAACTTGCGCCTGAAGGGTCGTAAGCTTGTGGTGGCATCAACGCCGGGTGAAATCGGCGTTAAGCGCGCAGGCCAGTCGCTGCGCTTTATCACTATGGCTCAACATTCACTGTTGGGGCGCTTGGCTTTCTACAAAATAGGGAGCGATATGTTGGCCTATTGCCGATTAGACTCGGAGGAGCTGTTGGTGCGCCCTATCGGTGTGGTCAATCACGAGATTACGGCTATTATTGAGCTTAGCGAGCAACAATTGCTGATGGTGACGGCCGATGCGCAGCTCCGGCTCGACATTGACACAGACGAGTTGATAATCAAGCAGTATTCACCGAAGAAACAACCGGCGGAGTGGAGCCTAACGGTTGAGGAACATTCGCCGGTGACGCTCAATGTGGCCGGGCGCAAGTTAGGGAAAGGCTACACGGCAGAGTCGCGAGTGCTGACAGCCACCGACGCCGCGCGCTTCCACGCCGACGGCATTGCTGCCATCGACCGCCATTTGGCCGGTGAAGCGCAGGCCGGACGCTTTGCTCAGATTGTGGCGGGACGCTACCGGTTGGTGGATAATGAGGGGAACACGCTGTTTGTGTCGCTGCCGAAGCTACTCGGCCCTGCGAGCGGATTTTGCTTGACGGGGAGCGGCTCGGCCACCCTGAGTGCCGATTACGCGAGTTATGGCGATTGGACTATTTCAGCCCAAAGTTTCAGCGTGGTTCTCAGCGCTCCGGCCAATGTCACCGAGGCAGAGCGCGCAGCCGTGGCTGAAGTGAGAGTTGAGCTGACGCCACTGATATTCCCGTTCACCGCATCCCCTGCCAAGAGTGGAGAAATCAGGAAACGCGGCACCGGCAACCGGGCCGACGAGATAGTGTTCAACCCCTGTGGCGCGCTCACGAATGTCGACGGAAGTTATCTTCGCCATGGAGCAGCCATAGCGGAGCAGTTGATCGCCTTGGGCGACCATGCTTTTATCACGGTGCTAACCGTCGGCAAACCTTTGAAAGCCGAGAGCAGCAGCTGGCGGGTTTCACCCCCGGCGAGTGTTGCCGCCGGAGTCGCCGCTCAAGCAAAACAACTTGCCGAAATGTTGCGTCGTGAGCCGCAAGCCAAAGAATGTGCCATGTTGTCGATGCCCCATTCGTTTGGAGCCCGGTCGGTAACAACCATAGGAAGTTGCGTGGCGATGGGCGATTTGACCCTCAACCTGTTTGCCGGGCATAAACCAAGCTACTGGTTAGCCACCCACCCTGATGAGGGCACGACAGAATGGAGGGCGGAGTCGGTTATAACATTTGCCGACGGGAGTCAGGTCGTGGCCGTGGAGGCGTTTACGGCAGCGGACAATCTGCCCGCTCTCTCGCCTATGATTTACTATCCACGGGCCGACGCGGTGGAAGCCCGCATAACATTCATATCGGACAACGGAAAGAATTTGGGCGTCACCCTGCCGTTGAGGCGACTCGGTAATGACTTCGGTGCCTGCGCTGTCAACGACCATGGCGAGCACCTGCTGCTTTCGGAGGTAAGCTCCGCTCCACCCCTCTCACCCGCTACCCTCCAAGTCAATCTGCCTTGCGCTTTGGCCATAACCAAGCGCGGCTGTGAGGGCACCGTATTATCGGCAACCGTAGCCGAAGCTTCCGGCAAGATAGTTGACTTGCTTGAGGTTGACCGACGGGCATCGGCGTGGGAAAGCAATCGTCGACGGCTGTATGTGGCCACTGCCGGCGGACTCGACGGAGTGTCGGTCAGCGATGATTACACTTCGCAACGCTGGGAGCGACTCGACCCTCGCGGAGCCGTGGCCTCCCCTTCGCTTGTTGCCACGCCCGGCGCCCGCTATCCCGTAGCAGCGTTGCTCGGCGACGATGTCGCAGGCATAAAGTCAGGAACGGTTACCACGGTGATGGATGCCGCCGCAACAGGCAGCGGCATGATTGGATGGGATTGTGTCAATAACGAACTATGGTGCAGCGACCCGGGCGCTAACTCAACGATAGTGATACCCTCGCTCGGCGACTTCCACTACACCTTCACCGGCATCGAAGTAGCCCGACTGCAAAGTCATGGACAAGGCTTGCTGATTGCCGACAGCGAGAGCCGATTATATGACACTTCGGCTGAAGCTGCCGACGAAACCCCGATAGAGTGGCAGACGTGCACCGCCGCCCCTGCCGGCAGTCTTTTCACTACCGCCCGACTCTGTGGCGTCAACGCCGCCATTCTCAGCCCCGGCAAATCCCCTTCACTGGAGATAACCGGCGCATACGAACCGATTGACAACTTCGCTGCAGATACAGTTCCTCAGCTAACGCCGCTCACCCGCGTCGGCTATATGAGGCGCTCGGCAATGCCAACGGTGATCAGAGGGATAATTGCCCCGGCCACGCCTTATATCGTTACCACAATCAAAGGCACAGCAACAGCCGGCGCCACCGTTGGCGACGTCGCGCTGCAATTTGCCGAGACCGTGAGTGATTAACAAATATTGGAGAGCCGGGTCTAAAGAGCCAACAGCTGCTCAGCGTGGGTTTTGGTTTTGACCTGTTTCGGGGTGATGATTTGCTCTATGATGCCTTCGGGCGAGATGATGAAGGTGGTGCGGAATGTTCCGAAATATTTTCGGCCATACATTGATTTTTCGCCCCACACCCCCATTTGCTCAACCAATTTGTGGTCAACGTCGGCAATCAACGGGAATGGCAAATCATTCTTCTCGGCAAACTTTTTGTGGGAAGCTGCCGAGTCAACGCTGCAGCCAATCACCTGCATGCCGCGGTCGAGCAACTCCCCGTAACCGTCGCGGAGGCTGCAAGCCTGAGCCGTGCAGCCCGAAGTGTTGTCTTTTGGATAGAAATAAAGAGCAATCGTTTTGCCGGGATAGTTGGAGAGGCGCACCTCATTGCCATCGGCATCAAGCCCTAAAAGGTCGGGCACTTTATCACCTACATTCATAGCGTAGTCGGGGTTAAGTTAATAATCAGGAGTTGAGTTAATAATAATAATATGTCTTTCCGGTTATAACAACAAAAACGCCGATAGCGTTTGATGACTACCGGCGCTTTTTTAATAAGTTATGTCTTATCGGATGAGTTCCTTGCTGACTTTATTGCCTTGGCGACGGATGTAAAGGCCTGACGAGGGATTTACAACTCTGATGCCCTGGAGATTGTAGTATTCAACAGGAGCGTCGACATTGTCAGCTTCAACAGCTTCAACACCCGAGTCGGGGAGCTTCACAACGAGTGAGCGCCCATAGATTTCGGCTATCGAGCCATTGATTTTGGCGCAGAGCAGGCCTGCTTCTTTTTCGCCGGGGGCGAAAGTGATGGTATCGTCAACTTTTTTGCCCCAGAGATATTCGGGAATTTGGTCGACGGTGTAACCCTCGGCAAGCCAATCGAATGCATCAGAGAAGAGCATCAGCGGGTAAGACCCGTAATAAAAACCTGAGGCACTTTCCTCAATGTAAACCCGCTCGGGATCAGTAGCATTGATTACCATATAGTTGGTTTCATTGTGCTTGAGCGAAACTACCGAGAAGTTGACGTCCCAATAGGGCGAGGTTGAGCCGTAAGGGTTAACGAGGCGATAAAGTCCTGGCTGCGACACTGATTCCTCAACATCGACTTTGTAGGTAAATGCTTCTTCCGGAAGGTCGAGGCCGAGATTGTTTTTCATGTCGCCTTCGAGGAATTTTGATATGAAGCCATCGGTGAAATCGGCTTTCCCCAAAGCTTTCCAATCAGGGTCGAAGCTGAATTTCTGCGAACCCATCTGATAGGTCGAGCCATCGGCACGATAGGTCAGGTAAACGAGCGTGTAATCACTCTTAGCGCCCGTGAAGGGGAGCGAAACGAGGCCATCTTCTGTCACGGTGGCGCAATCGATAGAGCCGTCGTTCATGCCCTCGGCAATAGAGCGAATGTCGGGAACAGCTCCGATGCGCACAGTCATCTTGATTTGCGACAAGTCGTTGAGCGTCACAGGGATGTTGTAGTAATATTCATCATCTACCTGAGTGAACGAAGCGGAGCCAAATTCGGGAGTGTAGTATTTGAACTCCGGCGAAATCAGGCGAATGGTTTCTTGACCTTGGGCTTGGTCGGAGTAGAAAGCATCGAGATAAGGTACCGTGCCGTCGGCATAGTGATAGTAAGAGTAGATATGGAAAGTGCCGGTTTCTTTGCGGAAGTAAGAGGCATCTTCATATTGCAGGGCATAGTCGGGATTGTTGGGGAAGAAAGTTTCGTAGTAGGTTTCGGCGTCGCATAGAAACACATCTGTTTTAGTTCCATAGACGTCAAACGACTCTACAAACTGGTCTTCAATCCAAATGGCAACATCGCCTGCAGTAGGCCCCTGCACGGCAAAATTGGCATCAATAATCAGATTACCTGCCGGAGCATTACCTTCCTGAGCGAAAATGCCGTTGATGCGATATTGCACGCGATCGGCATTAGTCGTGTCGGCGCGGCGCTCCACCTTGAGGTCGGTAACCGGTTTGCGATACCAATAATGGGCGTCGAAAGTGGCGGTGCAATACTCTTCCCACGCACCCCATTCAGCGTTGGCCACACCCGGGGTCACTGCAGCCAAAGCCAGCAGTCCGGCAGCCAAGAAATTATTAGCTTTCATCAGTTGCAAGTAGTCAATTATTTAATAACAACTTTTTTAACGTTGTCGCCTTGGCGGCAAATGTAGAGACCGGTTGAGGGAGTTTCAACCTTGCGGCCCTGAAGGTCGAAATATTCCATCACGCCATTTTCATCAGCAACTACTACGCTAACGCCTGAAGTCTGTTCATAGCTGATAGTAAAACCGGTAGCTATCAAGCCAAAATTCTCAGCGTTGGAGTAGCATTGAACGCCAAAGTAATAATCACCTGTTTCAGTGGGGGTAAAAGAACCGTCTTGCTTCATCAAAGAAAAGGTATCATAGCCATTGACATCCAGACATTCAGTTCCGGCTTTCAATGCGTCAACGGTTGCATCCTTAGCTGCCATGATTCGGAGGTTCTCGCCATCTCCGCCTTGAACAGATTTCAGATAAATATTAATAACATATTCAATATCGGCTTCGAGTTTGATAGCGGGTGAGATTGCCCAAGCATCGGTGTCGTTGTTGTCATCATATTCGACACAAATACCATTGTCAAAACCACAGGTTTCTTGTTCCTTTTCTGTCAATTGGCAATCATCGAAATATTCGTTGGTTTTCAGTTCTTCCCAACCGTGAGCGCCGGCTACTTTTTCAAATGTCCAGTTGACCATATCTGATTTGTAGACTTCAACGACGGTGGTTTCAGACTCGTCTTGAGCTTGAGCCGAGAAGCTTGAGGCAGCGGCTACCAAAGCCAAAGCCAGCATAGTGTAAAATTTTTTCATAAGCAAAAATGTGGATTTGTATATTAAGTTGAGTAAAATAATTCAGATAACAAGCATTGCATAATTATGCAACGGGCGCAAAAGTAAGTAAATAACGCGAGTTCGGGATAAGGGAACCATATATGACCGTAGTTATATGGACAC
>CAMWUH010000136.1 GCA_947177325.1 uncultured Bacteroidales bacterium | reverse complement strand
GGTAGTGCTACTGCTCCAAGTGCTACACGTGCTACACTGCTACACGGGTAGTGCTGCTGCTACAAGTGCTACACTGCTACACGGGTAGTGCTACTGCTCCAAGTGCTACACTGCTACACGGGGGGGCACTGCTGCTACACTGCTACACGGGCAGTGCTGCTGCTACAAGTGCTACACTGCTACAATAGGTGCTACACGTGCTACACTGCTACAATGGGCGTGTCGCCGATGGCAATAAAAAAGAGGCGACGCTTGGTGGCGACGCCTCGGGAATCATGGTAAGTGACTCCTACAGGATTCAAACCTGTAACCTTCTGATCCGTAGTCAGATGCTCTATTCAGTTGAGCTAAGGAGCCAAGGTTGCTTTCGTTTTGCGATTGCAAAGGTAAGCAATTATTTTGAAAAGATAAAATTATTTGCCGTTTTTTTCGTGAAAAAATGCGGCGAACTCTATCGGGAATAGCTCCCTGAGAGATGTCCGATTGAATCGTTGGCTGAAATTAGTCAGTGAAACGTGGTGTTGATGAGGGATTTAGCTTCTTTTTGCCGAGGGAGCGCATATAATCGATAACATCGGCATAAACCACATTGGGGCTGGTGGCAATAACGGGGGCGCGAGTCAGCGGCACCATGTAATCGCCGCCGTTGGCGAGATAATCGATAGTGGCAACGCGATAAATTTTCTCGGGAATAACCGGCTCGCCGTTGATGGTCAGTTCTGCCACATGGGCCGGAGAGCCTTCGGTTATGACTTTAACGTTGCCGGCAATCCCCTGGTCGTCGCGAGCGGCCATTATGTTGAGCGCTTCGAGCAGGTCGGCTCCGCTGACGTCGAGCACTGTCACGCGGTTGTTGAACGGGAGCGTTGTCATAATCATCCCCTCGGTTATGTTGCCTTTGGGGAGTGTGCGGCGAATCCCTCCCTTATTGAGCAGGGCGAGGTCAACGTTATCGGCCAATTGCCGGCCGCGCTCAAGCACTATGTCGCTGAACAGGTTGAGCAATCGGGGTTCATTGAGTTCAACGTCGGAGCGGGCGATTTTCACGTTCATAATCGAGTCAATGCCTTGGCGGTAAGGCTCGATGAGGCTTACAAGAGTCGGGTCGGGAGCAGTGGTGTCGAGTCGGCTGTCAACAGGTATAAGCCTTGAAGTGGCCGAGAGATTATCGAGGTCGATGGTGATTTCGCCGAGGTTGACTCCGCGAGAGCCGGTCTGCGTCACCAGCACGCGCTTTCCTGCCGAGTTGGGGATGCGGGTGAGGTCGTGGCCGTCGACGAGAGTGGTGTGGGTATGACCGCCTATGATGATGTCGATATCTTCAGAGTTGGCGGCCAGGTCGATGTCGTGGGGAGCGGGCTGACCGTCGTAGCCGATATGGGTAATGGCAATGACCATATCTACTTTCTCGTTGTGTTTGAGGTGCCAGGCGGTGGAGTTGGCGGCTTTGAGAATGTCGAGAAACTCCACGCCATCGTAGTTACCCTCCGAAATCATCCCTTTGGGCTGCAGATTGATGCCGATGAAGGCAATCGTGCGGTCGCCGAATTGTTTGAGTGCGTAGGGCACGAAGCGTGGGGCTAAAGGAGATGCCGCGAGGTCGTAGTTGGTCGTAATCCACGTGATTGAGTCGTGGCTGAGGTTGTCGGCCAGAAGGTCAACGCCGTTGTCGAAATCGTGATTGCCCAAAATGGCGAGGTCGTAGCCAAGATGGTTCATGACGCGATGCTCCACTTCACCTTTGTAGAGGTTGAAAAACAGAGTGCCCTGCACGGCATCGCCTGCGTCGATGAGCATAACGTTGGGCTCGGCAGCGCGTACACTGTCGATGAGCACTTTTCGGCGCAGCACGCCTCCCAATCCGTTGTCCATCGGGTCGATTTGGGAGTGGGTGTCGTTGGTGTGAAGAATAACCAAACGGTCAGCTTTGGCCGTAAAACCTGTGGCCAATGTCGCCAACGCTATGATAACTAATGCGATATGCTTTTTCATGATAATTTGTTTTGTTTGTTATGCGGTCGTGGCAGGGCTACAAGTGCTACAAGTGCTACACTGCTTCACCGGGTGCTACAAGTGCTGCATTTATTCGTTTGTATGGCCGTGGCAAGCCACATCCGTTTAAGTGAATATACAGACGAGAGCAAAGGCAATGATGATAATCCAGACAAAGACTGCAATCGCGTTGCCGCAACCCGACGCGCTTGAGCCCTGATTTGCCGGGGCAGGGGAGTTGGTGACATTTGGGGTGGGATAGCTGCCGCCCGCGTAGTCGGGATGGCTATAGGTAAGGCCGTCGCCGTCATCCTCCTCATCGTCAAAGAGGTCGTCATCATCTTCGTCGAGGGTGTAGTTGTCGTCGACTTCGTCGTCGAAGTAATCATCCCCTTTGGGGCGTGGAGGAAGTTGAGGGACAGGCGAAGGAGTGGGTGCCTGCTCAAAGAGATAGCCCAAATAGGGGAGCGACTTTGCCGGGACCCAATCAGCCAAAGCGTTAGGCCCGTCGTGCCACACGAGTGTGTCAGGCTCGATGCGATACAACGAAAGGTCTTCGGGAGCTATAGGCCCAACTTGCTTACCTTGGATAATCAGATAATACACGGCTACTTAGAGTTTATATGGACGGGCGAGAGAATCCAAGATTTCAACGGCCTCGCCAGGGCAAAGAACGAAGAATAGAATAACGGCTATTGATATGATGGCGGTGAGAATCCACGCTGCCGTAACGAACATAGCCGCTTTGCGCGAGCGAGCGATGGCTTGCTCATAGTCGCCTGCGTTGAAGGCCTTGTGGGCTTTAATGGCGTTGATAAGCGCGAAGATAGCGGGCCATGAGCCAAAAATGCTTACCAATACCGTGCAGGCAATCAGGGCTGTGATTGAGCGGGGCACCATATTGCGGTAGCCTTCTGCGGCAGGGGTTATGGTGTAGCCGTTGGCAGGTGAAATCTCGGCAGAAGGCTCTTGAAATAGATCGGCAAGCTCGGGTAGCTCGGAAGCGGGTTTCCAGTCGTCGAGTCCTTCGCGCCACATCATGGTTTCGGGGTAGACGTCGAGATGGCGAAGTTCGGTTTTGGTAATCGGGCCTACTTGCTCGTGGTTGATTATTGCGAAATATTCCATTTGGGATTGGATGTTAGTGGATTGAGGGCAAATTTAGTGTTTTCGGTTAACATTTGCAAGAGCCCGACGGAAAAAGCAGGTTGGCGATTATGGCTGTCGGGCGGCCGAAGCGCGCGGTCCAATGATAGAGCAGCTGCAGCCGTCGCTTTGCCTTGCCGGGCGAGAGCGCTTGCGAGAGCAATCGGCGGGCTTCGACGAGGTTGCCCTCACGGCGGTAGCGGCCTGCGAGAATGGCACGGCGGGCGTTGACCGGGGTTGTGTCGAGCCCGGCATCGTTGAGGGTGCGTTCAATGGCTCGGAGCGAGGTTTCCCACTTGGCGGGGCAACGGGAGAAGGAGGCTTCGGTCAGCGAGTTGGGGCTTAGGAAGGTGGTTGCGCCTATGATATTGAGGTGGCGCAGCCGGCGGGCATGGAGCAGCAGACGTGAGCCGAGTTCAAAGTCGTTCCATGCGGGGCAATCGGCGTTCCATAGGCCTGCGGCTTCGATAAGAGCTGACTTGGCGGCGAAGCGTTGAGTGGCGATGTTGCTGAAAATGAGGTGGTGGCGCATCGATAGAGAGCGGAGCCCGCGGCGTCGGCGGCGACTTCCGTCGGCTTGTTGGCAGCTGATGTCCCAAGTGATTATGTCGAGCCCCGGATGGGAGTCGATGGTGGCGAGCACCTGCCGGAGCAGCTGCCGGCTCATCAGGTCGTCGGAGTCGAAAAACATCACCCACGGCGTTGTTACCTCGCTGAAGCCGCGGTTGCGGGCTGCCGCAGCCCCCGGGGTGGAGCAGTCGACCACCCGGCAATAAAAGGGCGCACCGCTGCAGAATTGCTCTGCAACGGCGCGAGTACGGTCGGTTGAGTTGTTGTCAACGATGATGAGATTGATGCGGGAGGCCACATCGGCGGCAGCTGTGGCTATGGATTCGAGCGTGGCCCGGAGCGAGGCCTCACGGTTCCATGCCGGCACAACGATTGATAGAGTGGCTGCCATAGCGAGAGCCTGCGCTAAATGATTGAGGCTACTACCGAATTGAGCTCGCTGATGTCGGCCACGCGCTCCATGCGGTTGCCGTCGCGGGCAATGACGAATGTGGTGGGCAAGCCTGCGACGTTGTAGTTGATCAGCGGCGAGCCGTCGACTGCGGGGTCACAGTGTACGCTGACCCACGGGAGCGACTTGGCTGCTGACGACCAGCGGAACTCGTCGGCATCGACGCCTACCTGGTAGATTTCCAGTCCGCGCCCTGCATATCGCTCATAAACTTCGTTGAGAGCCACGTTGAGAGCCGGAGATTCGGGGGCAGTCAGCGAGGTGAAGTTGAGGATAACGGTTTTGCCCGCTCCCCACACTTCGCTCAGTGAGCGTTTGTTGCCTTTGACGTCGGTCAGGGTGATGTCGACGAAGGGAATTTCTTCGGCTTGAATCACTTGGGGGTTGGAGTTGAACAAGCGACGGTTGTTCAACACGAGCTGCTCAAGCTGGAGGCTGCGGGGGTCGCCGGGATGCTGAGTGGAGAATTGAGTGGCCACGCCGCCGATTATGCGCTTGTCAAAAGCATTGGAGGCGTCAAACAACGGCTTGTTGCCGACGGTTTTGTTGACGGCATAGTAGGCAGCGATGCCGCCGAGGTTTTGGCTGAGCACCTGCGAGATTTCGCGCTTGAGCTCCTCTGACCGGAGAGCGGCGGGGTCAGTGGCGAGCGCTTGATTGACTATGTCGTTGATTTGCTGCATCATGTCGGCCGAGAGCGAGCCTGAGATGCGCGAGTCGTTGGCGAAGGATTGGCCTGTGGCGTCGACAGTGATGGTTTCAGTAGAGTCAACGGGCAGGTAGAGGGTGTTGTCGTCGAGAGTAAGGCGCATGATTTGCGGAGCGTCGAAGCGGTCACCTTTGAAGGCGAAAGAGCCGTTGGCCACGGTAGCCGAGTCGATATTGACCCAACTGTCGCCCGAGAGGGTTGCCAGATATATCACCCGGCCGTCGAGCTCGGTCGAAGCTTTGCCCTCTACATTCCATTTTCCACCCGAGTTGCAGGCGGTCAGGGCAGTTGCGGCTATGGCGGTTGCGATTATGATTTTGCGCATTTTGATTTCAAAAGAGGTTGATTGGGAAATCGGTTAGAGTTTGGCGAATTGGCCGGCGATGGCTTCGGCGATGGCCGTCATTTCCGAAGCGGGGAGCTCTGCGTGGCGGGCGAAGTCCATATCTTTTTCGGCTTGCATCGGCACCAGGTGGATGTGGGCGTGGGGCACTTCCAGGCCTATAACGGCCATGCCCACTTTGCGGCAGGTGACAGCTGCCTTGATGGCTTCGGCCACTTTCTTGGCAAAGAGAGTGAGGCCGGCGTAGGTGTCGTTGTCGAGGTCGAAGATGTAGTCGACTTCCTGCTTGGGAATTACGAGGGTGTGGCCCGGCTGCACGGGGTTGATGTCGAGGAAAGCGTAGAAGCGGTCGTCCTCGGCCACTTTATACGACGGGATTTCGCCGTTGACTATGCGGGTGAATATCGATGCCATTGTCGTGAAGCGCTGATTAGAAGTTGATTTCAACTATTTCAAATTTCATCAGGCCCGAGGGCACTTTGATTTCAACCACATCGCCGATTTTGTGGCCGAGCAAGCCTTGAGCCACCGGGGTGGATGATGCGATTTTCTTCTCTTTCATGTTGGCTTCAGAGTCGGCCACGATGGTGTATTCAACGGTCATGCCGTTGGCGAGATTTTTGATTTTGACGCGGTTCATGATCTGCACCTCGTCGGTGTTGAGCTTGCTTTCGTCGATTATGCGGGCGTTGGCCACGAGGTCTTTGAGCTTGGCGATTTGCATTTCGAGCATCCCCTGAGCCTCTTTGGCGGCGTCGTATTCGGCATTTTCCGAGAGGTCGCCTTTGTCGCGGGCTTCTGCGATTGCGCGTGATATTTCGGGACGCTTAACTGATTCCAGATAAGCGATTTCTTCCATTTTCTTTTTGTAACCTTCCTTGGTCATGAAAGTGATTGCCATGGTAGTGTAGAGTTTTATTA
>CAMWUH010000135.1 GCA_947177325.1 uncultured Bacteroidales bacterium | reverse complement strand
GCCTGCCCTGAAGCGGCTGCGGCTGCCATATTCCCTACATTCGCTACAACATCATTAACGCCCTGCCACCAACCACTGCCGGTAGCTGCCTGTGACGGCGCAACTAAACTGGTAAATTCATCCAAATTTTCACCTACATTCAGACCTAATCCCTTTGCAGTATTATAAGCCCACTGCCGCGAGTCTGCATTATTCAGCATTAATGAATCAAACTCAGCTTGGTCCTTTCCTACATTATAACCCTTGTTTGTTAACTGGTTGTAAAGCCACTCAGTACTTGCGTTACTTGCCATATATCTTATTACTTAATATCAAAATTCCTTATTTAACTCCGGGCATCGTGTTACCCTTTGCCCCATTCCTCACGCTCTGCGTTGATGTCTCTGTTTCTTGTTTTCTTGACGGCACAGCGCCAAATCTTGATTTACTCCCCTTTGGATTTCCAGTTTGGTTATATTCTTTGTCTGTGTATAGTTCAACAGAGTTTCTTTCATATCCCTCCTGTTCAGCAAATGCCACTGCCGACTCCCTGCTAGGGAACCAATGCGCTTTCCCATTTCTATCCCAAGCTCGCCACGGATGACTGTTCGAGCGATTTGCAGCCCCTGCCTGAGCGTTGTTCCTCCTAATCTCCGATTGATCTTTTGCATTCTGATTGTCAGCCTTAATACCGGCTTGTCGGCCTTTTGCTTCGGCTTCATCAGCTTTCCCTCTCTGCTCGCCCACTTTGTCGTCAAACGTCGCGTCAAAGAGCTTTTTGTCGTTTGCGGCTTTCTCCTCGGCTGCTTTGGCGGCTGCCTTTTCTTTTTTATATTGTGCATACTGCGCCCTTAGTGTCGGTATCACTTTCCCTTTCTCGGCCTCCAGGTTGGCAACCTGCATCATCAGATCGTTGTGTATCTGGTCGCGTTTCTCCCGCGCCTCGCGCAATCGCTCTATACCCGCCATAGTGCCTTTCAGCTGCGATGTCTTCTCGTGGTCATACATGTCGGGGGCGTATTGCGTCGTGAAGAACAGATTACCGAGCGCTCTGATACCATCAGCTGTCGCGCCTATAATCTTGCTCGCCCGCTCCTGCTTCTCGCGCTTCTCGCGGTCCGCGTCGCTCTCAGGCTTCCTCAGCTCTGCCTGCCGCAGTGTCTCGCCGATAACTCCGTCATATCCTTCGATCGTCGGCCTGATGTAATCCTCCTCACTCATCTCGCCATTGTGTTTTGCCGATGAGTTGTTACCAATAATCTTGTCAAGCAATTTGTCATCCTTTGACGCATTGTAGCCGGTTACGCCACCGCGCAAGGCCATCTTTTCCCCTTCGCCGGTATCATCCTTTGCGGTCTTTGGCGGTTGTGGCTGCGCCGTTTGTCTCCATTGCTGCGGGGTTATTACCTCTGCTCCTGCAGGCATATTATAAAAGCCGCTACCCTGCTGCCATGCGTTATTATTTGCAGTCACAGCGGGCTGCGCCCCCTGGACTGCCGGCTTTCTCTCTTTATCTTCTTCTGCTGCCATTTCGCTCCTCCTTCATTAGTTACCACCTGCGGCCGATACCGGCTGCGGGTCAAATGCACTCGCTATCTGTCCACCTGCCTGCGCCACTCCCTGAACGGCAGAACTGATAGCCTGCGCTTTATTCATCTCGACATTGTTCAGCGCCTGATTGAGCGAGGACTTCTGATTGAGGTACTGCTGCTCTACGGCATTTTTCTGCGCCTGCCCTGCCGCTGCTATCTGCGCGGTGGTGTTGGCCAATGCCTGTGCGTTAGCTTCTTTCTCTGCGGCCACGCTCTCCTCCGTGCCGCCCATGACGGCCTGCGTCCCTGCCGCTGCCTTGTTGCGCTGCTTCAATCGCTCCTCCAAAGTTGTCAGAGCTGCCTGTGCATCGGCGTGTTGAGTGGCATCCTCGTTGTATCGGCGGTCATACCACGCTTCGTTATCGCGCATCTGACCCTCGATATTCTTCTTTACTTTTTTCATTGCCTTGCTCGCCGATATTCCGCCGAATATCGACCCGGCCACTCCAAGTGCGCCGCCTATGGCACTGCCTAAAATTCCCATTCTGTTTTCCTTTCCCTATTTAAAATTAACTGCACTCACCGCAATTCATTCCGCGCTTCGTGCAAACATAACGTTCACCAACAAAATTACATCACTATCTTTGTATCGTAACGTTATGTTTGGAATTTGATATGGCAAAAGGCAAAAAGACAGGCGGACGCCAAAAAGGCACTCCCAATCGCGACAACCCACTCAAAGGGCTGCTGCGCGCCCACTCGCTCGCCTACTTCACCCCCAAGCCTCAACTCGACGACAACGGCAACCCGCGCAAGATTGTATACACCGACAAAGAGGGTGAAACCGTCACGGCGCTCAATCTGAGCAACCCCGACGGCTCGCCACGCGAGATGTCCGACTTCGAGGTCGACATGCTGATGATGGAAGCCAACGACCGCGTCCATGCCGAGCTCCGCCTCCTCGAATTCCACCAGCCAAAGATGAAATCGGTCGACATCGACGTCGCCCAAAACGTCAACATCACAATCGAGGACCGACTCCGCGACCTTTGCGATAATCCCGACGGCGTAACCGACGACCCCGACGACGATTAACCCGCTCTTCTATTTTATCTACTTTTAGACGCTGCAACCATTTTTTTACCTCATATATGATTTGAGTACGATTACGATTGGATTACACTTCATGATTTACGACAGTAGAAGCGAGCCGCCTGTGAAGGTAGCCCGCTTTTTTATTGCCTGCCCGGCAAATTACCGACAAATTAAATTCACCCCTATTTTAACCCCTTTGTCTGCCGCAGCTCCATCGATATGCTCGCACCTGTTACCGACTTGTCGGCGGTCAACCTACCCGTCGATGCAATCACAAAGTATTTATACGGGCTGCCGCTGAAACCTCGCAAATAATGATCCTTGCTCGACCACACCAAATGCCACTGACGCATATCTCTCGACCCATACAAGATCGTAGTTACGTCTCCGCGGCTGAAATCTCCGCGCTGTATCACGGTGTCGATTGTTTTCAAAATATCCGCGCTGTCGAGCTTCAATGGCCTTGTAACATACAACACCGCTGTCTCCCCCTCTTTCATCGGTGAGCCGTAATCGACTATATCTTTCGAGCCATCCTCGTTGCTGACAACGGCCAGCGCCTCGGGATAGGAATTCAGGTTGTCGATTATCGACGAGTACATCATCCCCCAATGCCCTGACTTCATCGAATAGACGTAAGCATACGAATAACCTTTGTTATATATCATGATGCGCTGCCCTACGTAGTCATACATCACCCTGCAGCCCTCCATAAAATCCGAAAATGCCGCTACCGATATAATCCGGTCACCGGGATTATGCCCCGATACTTTCTCGAAATGCTTCAATAACCCGGGCAGCTTCGTTACGTCAAACGGAAAATCCGACGAAATGGCCTCGGTTATGCAACGTGTCTCCGAGCCTATGATGTGCATGATGCCGCGTGCCGTCGGGAACACTACCGAGTTATCAAGCTGCGTTATCCCGCGCGGGTTGTTGCACACGTCGCGCGTAATCGGTTGTCGTGCCGTATATGTGCCCGTCGCTGATACCTCAAGCGCCCATACCCCCTCATCGGTGAACGCATAGAGCGGGAATTGACCGAACTGACCCTCCGACAGCGGGCGGGCGGCTGCTGAAAGCGCATATATCTCTCCTGCGCCCACGGTGTTTATCCCCTTCAAAGGAAACACAAACGGATTATTAACCTCCGAAGTATAAATTTTGTTGGGAATATCTACCTCCGCTTTATTCTCATAGATTATTTTATCTCCTCTGTCAAACAATTCCGAATGTTGCGACTTGAACTCATCCAAATTTTGGAATTTAATTGCAGACCACCCATCGAAATAAAATGATCCATTAAGAAACTCATGTTGTTTCATGGGCAATAGGCTGTAACCTTCAGAAGTATGTATTATCACCTCAAAGGCCTTAGGATCTGGATAGTATATATAATATATTGGCGATTTTTTTCCTATACTCCCCACGCCTGAATACAATGTCTTGATTTTTCCATCTATTTTTACTCTATAATAAATTTCACAATCGTCAATTTGCTCTGTTAAATCTGTGCTAACTGCACTATCTGGCATCGCATTAGTAAATGACAATGCGCTTATTGGATTACTCCCATTAAACAACTGTCTTTTTCCACCGACAATGTTTAATCGTGAGTTATAGTTAAACGCCGCCGATGGTTTCAATAAATCGTTAGTCCCATAATCATCCGACATTCTTTCGCGAGTTACCAATGTTGATATTACTTCTGACCCGATTTTAATAGCTTTTCTCTCTGTTGTTGAGGGGAAATCTTTATCCATAATGCTGAAAGAGTGAAGCAAATAAAAATTGGCGGTCGACGCAATATCTTCGTATATATCCTCCAAAGATCGATATTCTATACTTACCCAGGACGTAAAACCTTTTTCTTTTGCCTCTTTCTGTAATTCTAAATCTTTATATAGCTTCCTATATACATTCACTCCATCTCCTCTGTAATGTGATAAAGGTGTACCAATTGAAAACAAATTCATTTCATCACCTTCTTCAGTCTCGGAGCTTTCTCCTCGATGTACTGCCCCGGGTGAACCACCACTCGTATCCGTATCATCTTCTGTGTCTTCATCACGGCGTCCTCCTGAAGAAGAAGATTCTCCACTCATAGATAAGTAATTACTAATCCTGGCCTTACCACTTTGCTTATATAGATATATCGGCGCCGAGACAAAAATATCTATTCCTTTTACGACATCATACCATTCATTTAAATCATCGCTCACCGGGATAGCCGGCTCACCGCGAGAAATCATAAGACAATCAAGCTTACTGACAAAACCTAACGGAAGCATTCTTACAGATAGCTTATGCGTAAGTTTTTCATCGGTATCTTTTATATCCACCTTTGCTAAAATTTCCGGTACTTTGTGGGAATTAGGAATCATCAAAACCGGCGCCGAGTGTCGCGCAAGAGTCCCGTCATATAGTCTTAATGCGTATCTGACTAAAAATGGAAATACAAATTTGCCATTGCCATGAACGTTTGCCACAAACTTATTTACGGCTGCTAAGGCAGCATCACTAAGACTGTTGGTAAATTCCAAATCAAATTCTCTCAGCGAAGTATTGCTATCAGATTTTAATCTTCTCGTTAATGTAATTTCATCCTCCTCATATCCGTCGTAGCTCGACTGCAACCCAAACGACAATACCGGCTGCGGCAACTGATTGCCGAGATACTTGTACGCCTGATCCTCTGCCCTCCACAATATATAATGCATCCCGCTATCGGTCAGCAATATCAACGTGTTGCCAATCGCATTAATCGAAATCAGTTCACTAAAGCTTGCCGAAGGCACTTCTATTTCCTCTACGTCCCACGGCTCACCCTGTTCCGCCGGAGGGATAAGCCAACCCAATCCCCCCTCTTTATGCCTGACAATAAAATGCTCATACGCCGATGTCTTGTGTATCATCTCTACATTATATCCCCCGGGCACTCTCAACCGCACCGTCGGTGGCATAACAGGCCTTAGACCCCCATCCTCATTGACGCAGTTTATTGCAGCTGCCAACTGCCCGTCAGGACTAATATTGTCCGACGGCACGGTTGCAAACCCCGTGTAAATTATATCCTTATTCATAGCTCTCTTATTAAGTTCGTCTCCACAAAGATACATACAATCGACCGCCGGCGATAGTTATGTTTGTAACCTTATCGTCGGCGGCCTCCCTTATTCAGTGTACCCGTCCTCGGCAAGCACCTGCCGCTCTGCCACATTGGCCTCTACATTGAGATTGTTTTGCTTGTTTCATCATTACTTGCGTTATCAGTTCGATGTAGATGTGCGAGTTCATTGGTTATATTGTCAATCTCGCTTTTCAACGTGTCGATTAATAACAACCGGGGTAAATTCGGAGGTAGAAGATATACTGTGAAAAGCATTTTCTCTGTTTCGGCCAACTCTCTTTTGAGCCTTTTCTTTGTCTTGCGAATTGATGTCATTTCTCATTGATTTTATCGGTCAGCGTTTGGGAGAAGCGGAATAGAACGCGCTCTTTGTCTGCAATAACGCGAGTTCGGGATAAGGGAACCATATATGACCGTAGTTATATGGACACACA
>CAMWUH010000134.1 GCA_947177325.1 uncultured Bacteroidales bacterium | reverse complement strand
ATGCCTGATTCTGCTGCTGACAAATCGCCGCTGAATTCACCCGGCGAACTTGATGAGGCTTGGAAGGTTGATTCCTCTATCAATTCGTTGGTCATTGCCTCAACGGTAGGCTCTGTGCCCCAGAACACCTCTACTGTTTCGTTTCTACTTGAAGAGCTGACGGTGATGGTAACGGGGTAAGATGTGCCGGCTTTCACTTTCACTGCGGGAGTGATAGCCCAGTCGTCAAACCCTCTTGAAGTTGAGATTTGCAACACTTTGGAATATGAATAGAATCCCCACTTGTAATCATCTTCGTTGGCATCCGCTATAGTCCAGCCGGCCATTGATAGAGCTGTCGTGAAATCGAGAGTTTCCTCAGGATCGATTGCGCCTGCTTTAAAAGAAGCTGATTTCACATCGGGAGCATCCACGCCGTCAACTGTAGATGACAGAACGTAGTAATATTCTGTGCGCACCTCAGGGGTAGGGAGTTCATCTGTTGCTGTTCGGGTGCTATTGGTAAGATCTTCAGCCACCACTTTCATGTCGGGATAGCGGACCACTTTAAACTTTGCTTCTGTATAATTCACACTACCACCGTTAATGCCCGTTGAAGGAACAATCGACCATGAAAGGTTTACATTACCGTCTTTGATAGTAGCGTTGAATGAGGTGGGCGCTTTAGGCTCGTCAGGACCTACGAATTTACTATCACCCTTTGCCGGCGATGTGCCAGCTTCATTAGAGGTAGTTACGGTGAAGTAATAATTATCTGCCTTAGTAAGAGCAACTTGAGCGGAAACTCGCTTACCGGGGAGGGCTTTACCGGTTGCTACTTCTACGCCATTGGCATAAACCGCATAATCAAGCTCGGTTTCAGCATCCAAAGCTTCGCCTGCCACGGTTCTCGTAGGAACATAGAAGCTAACGGTTCCTTCAAGAGAAGTTCCGGAGAATGAGAATCCGGGGGTAGAAGATATCGCTGCAGGAGCTCCGTCAGCGTAAGCAACAGTAGTTGGAATGTACATACCGCAAAGCTGCTCAGCGTTAGGAAGGTCATAAACCTTGGTAGCAGTAGCATTGGTGATATCGACTGCATAGAGCGCTGAACTGTTTTCAGTGGCGGCGCACCAATACATTGTGTCAGTTGCAGGGTCGATAACTGCATCACCGGTATAAGGTGCTGACACGCCGGTTGAGCCAACCAGGGTCATTGCGCCGTTTTTCAGATTAACGGTGTAGAGGTCGCCGTTTTGCTCAATCGCGTAGAGGGTGCCGTCAGATGAAAACGCACATCCGCTCCACGGACGTTCCAAATCGCAAATCACTCTTTGAGGCTGATAGTATTTGTATCTCCAGCGGGTAAAGGTGTAACCGTTGCGTTCTTCGTTGATAAAACAACCGTAAGCCTCATCGCGGAGAGGGCTGTAAGCCATAGTGGTGGCTACATAATTAATCTTACCGGTGTAGCTATCATATTCTGTCCAGTCAGCGATATTATAAGAGAAGGTTTTAATCTCCTCAAAGCCCATCATCTCCATATAGCGGTTGAAATAGTATAGGTCACCTACCTGAATACCTCCGCCGGTGGCAAGAATGTTAACATCGGTCGACAATTTGATGGGATCATACTCGGCAGTGGAGTAACTCCACATACCGCGCGCGTTCTCAGGTGAAACAACACTTGCATTTATAACTACACCCGCGTTTTCTGTATCATTTGCTAAGATACGGGGGGGGGTAGTAACGTTTTGTAAGTTAACTCCTCTTGCAACAGGAGCGCTTGCGAATCCTGAAGGCACTTCGCGAAGGCCCAGCAGCTCGCTGATTGATTTCTGAGGCACCGGAGCAGCAGTCATGGTCATGACGCCAAGCATTCCGGTCAGAAATCCCGAAATTAGTAATTGTTTTTTCATGAAGAAAAAAGATGTTTGTGAAAAATGATTATGATTTAATTGTAATTTTTGAAGAAATGCAATATATCCTGCACACTATCAAAATAAACGGAAGCAACCCGCCGGCGCTTATCCTTAAGCGTGCTTAATTACCCGCAAATATAATACTTTTTTCCACAAAATCCCGCATCTTTATGCAACAAATTCCACCATTTATGTATTTTTATAGAAATTTGCCATCAATACCGCCCATCCATCATATAGACTTTTTATCAACATCCCTCAATTTCAATTTTAGACCCGACTCCCCAATATTTGTTAATGCTAAGGCGGTCAAGCGTCAGTATTATCAAATATTGGGGAACCGGGTCTTAATATTTCTCAGCAAGTACACTATAATCTTTTTCTCCTTTTTGCGTCCGATTTTTGTTCGTAACCGATAATTTTCTTAACTTTGCCATCGGTTAGATGCCCTCCCTCCGGGGAGTTCATCCTCCCACCCCTCTCTCCAATCTTTTCAGCTCGTTTCACACTAATCATTCAACTTTTCGCAGTTATGAACCAACATAGTCTGGTGTCAATCTCTGACCTCTCGGAAGAAAAAATATTGCATCTGCTCGAGCAGGCTCGCTATTTTGAAGAGCATCCCAACCACAAAATCCTTGATGGAAAAGTTGTAGGGACGCTCTTTTTTGAACCCTCTACCCGCACTCGCCTCAGCTTTGAAACGGCTGTTAACCGCCTTGGCGGTCGCATCATTGGCTTTGCCGACGCCAACACAACCTCATCCTCTAAAGGCGAAACCCTGAAAGACACCATCAAAATGGTGTCAAACTATGTCGACCTCATCATCATGCGCCACCACCTCGAAGGCGCTGCCCGCTATGCCACCGAAGTTACCGAAACTCCCGTGATTAACGCCGGCGACGGGGCTAACCAGCACCCCTCTCAAACCATGCTCGACCTCTACTCGATCTACAAAACTCAAGGTCGTCTCGACAATCTCGACATAACCCTCGTGGGCGACCTCAAATATGGCCGTACGGTCCACTCGCTCCTGATGGCTATGAAATATTTCAAGCCCCGCTTCCGGTTCGTCGCTTGCGAAGAGCTCCAAATGCCTCGGGAATACAAAAAATTCTGCGACCAACATGGCATCCAATACACTGAGTCGACCGACTTCTCTGAAGATATCATCAACTCATCCGACATCATTTATATGACACGAGTGCAGCGCGAGCGCTTCACCGACCGCAACGAATACGAGCGCGTCAAAGACCTCTACACTCTCCGCAACTCGATGCTCTCCAACTCACGCCCCAACCTCAAAATCCTTCACCCGCTGCCCCGCGTCAACGAAATCAACCCCGACGTTGACGACAACCCCAAGGCCTACTACTTCCAACAAGCACAAAACGGCCTCTATATGCGCGAAGCTCTCATTTGCGACGCTCTCCAAATCAACCCCAAAGGCTAACTCAAAGTCACTACAAGATATGCCAGCTAACAAACAACTCGCAGTTGCTGCCCTCGAAAACGGCACCGTAATCGACCACATTCCCGCCGATGCTCTTTTTAAATGTGTCAAAATTCTCGGCGTTGAAAACCTCTCGAAGCAACTAACGATTGGCAACAACCTGCATAGCCGCAAACTCGGCACCAAAGGCATCATAAAAATTGCCGACGTTTCTTTCCCCGAAGAAACCATCAATCGCGTAGCACTCGTAGCTCCAACGGCCGTTATCAACACCATCCGCGACTTTGCCGTTGTCGACAAGCGCCCTGTGCAGCTTCCCCGCCAGATTGTTGGCATCGTGCGCTGCAGCAATCCCAAATGTATCACCAACAACGAGCCGATGCGCACACGCTTCAACGTCATCGACTTCGACACCCGTACCATTCAGTGCCACTACTGCGGCGTCAAAACCAACGGCGCCAAAGCCGATATCATCTACCTCCCTCTCCCCCTCCGTTATGAAGCAATCGTGGAAACCGGGCACAATGATTTATCCCCTGCCGGCCGTGCTGGTCAGCTGCGGTAACCCGGAGCGCAGCAACCTTATCACCGTGGCATGGTGCGGCACGATATGCACCAATCCCGCCATGTGCTACATCTCGGTGCGACCTGAGCGATATTCCTACTCCCTCATTGCCCGGTCAATGGAGTTCACAATCAACCTGACAACCGCCGAAATGGCCCGAGCCACCGACTGGTGTGGCGTAAAGTCTGGCCGCGACTTCGACAAATGGGCCGAAACCGGCCTTACTCCCGTCAAGGGCGTGACTGTTGAATGTCCCGCCATAGAGCAATCTCCGCTCTCTATCGAGTGTAAAGTCAAGTCAATCATGCCCCTGGGCAGCCACCACATGTTCATCGCCGAAGTAACCAACGTGCTCGCCGACGACCGCTTCATCAACCCCGCTACCGGAGCCTTTGACCTCGGAGCTGCCGGCCTGCTCAACTACTCCCACGGACATTACTACGAACAAGGTTCCCCGATTGGCCGATTCGGCTGGACCGTCAAGAAAAAGTAGCCCTCTTTCCCCTCCCGAATTCAATTATTCTGATTAATTACCCATAGATTACAATTTCGTTATGCAAAAAGACACCGCAATTTTCGACATCATCGAGCGCGAAGGCCAACGCCAGAAAAAAGGCATCGAGCTTATCGCCTCTGAAAACTTCGTAAGCGACCAGGTAATGCAAGCCATGGGCTCTTGCCTGACCAACAAATATGCCGAAGGCTATCCCGGCCATCGCTACTATGGCGGCTGCCAAGTAGTCGACGAAGCCGAGCAGTTAGCCATCGACCGCGTTAAAGAGCTCTTCGGAGCTGAATATGCCAACGTGCAACCCCACTCCGGCGCCCAGGCAAATATGGCCGTGTTTATGAGCGTGCTCAAGCCCGGCGACAAATTCCTCGGCCTTAACCTCGCTCACGGCGGTCATCTCTCTCACGGCAGCCCCGTCAACTTCTCAGGCCTCATGTTCCAGGCCTTGGAATATAACGTCAAAGAAGACACCGGCCTCGTTGACTACGACCAAATGGAAGAAGTGGCTCTGCGCGAGCGCCCCAAATTAATCGTGGGTGGCGCTTCTGCCTACTCTCGCGAATGGGACTACGCACGCATGCGCAAAATAGCCGACGAAATCGGCGCAATCCTTATGATTGACATGGCCCACCCCGCCGGCCTTATCGCTGCCGGCCTCCTCGACAACCCCCTCAAATACGCCCACATCGTAACCTCTACCACCCATAAAACCCTCCGCGGGCCTCGTGGCGGCATCATCCTTATGGGCCAAGACTTCGATAACCCCTGGGGCAAAACCACTCCTAAAGGCGTTGTTCGCAAAATGTCGTCACTGCTCGACTCTGCCGTATTCCCCGGCGTGCAAGGCGGTCCGCTCGAACATGTAGTTGCGGCCAAAGCCGTTGCCTTCGGCGAAGCCCTCCAGCCCTCTTACAAAGAATATCAGACTCAAGTCAAGAAAAACGCCGCCGTTATGGCTCAAGCCCTCGTTGACAAAGGCTATAAGATTATCTCCGGCGGTACCGACAACCACTGTATGCTCGTTGACCTCCGCACCAAATTCCCCGAACTCACCGGCAAAGTGGCTGAAAAAGTGCTCGTCGATGCTGACATCACCGCCAACAAAAACATGGTACCCTTCGACTCTCGCTCTCCGTTCCAGACCTCAGGTATCCGCCTCGGCACAGCTGCAATTACCACTCGCGGTGCCAAAGAACCCCTTATGGGCGAAATCGTTGAGATGATCGACACCGTGCTCTCTAACCCCGAGGATGCCAAAACCATCAGCGCCGTGCGCGAAAAGGTCAACGCCACTATGGCCGATTACCCGATGTTTGCTTACTAATCCGGCTTCCCGCTATGATGTTGCTTTATTACATTTACCTGGTGTTATTCGGCCTCCCCACTGCATTTGCCGCCACATTGCTGGCAGTGCTCCTGACAGTCATTGCCGCTGCCATCGGCGACCGCAGCTTCCTCGGCTATTACCCCGCCAAGTGGTGGGCCCGCATCATTTGCTGGTGCTCCCTGGTCAGGGTAACAGTTAAGGGGCGTGAAAACATCGACCGAAAGCAAGGCTATATGTTCGTAGCAAACCATCAGGGCGCCTACGACATATTTGCGGTCTACGGCTGGCTCGGCCATAACTTCAGGTGGATGATGAAGCAGTCGCTCCGCAAAATTCCCCTCATCGGCTACGCCTGCGCGCGCATCGGTCATATAATGGTCGATAACCACTCTCCCTGTCTCTTATACAGATGTCCGAGCCCACGAGACCTCTCTACATCTCGTATGCC
>CAMWUH010000133.1 GCA_947177325.1 uncultured Bacteroidales bacterium | reverse complement strand
TTAGCTCGCTATACTCCTTCTTCAAATTTTGATTTTTCCTCAATTTCCATCTCGCTTATAGTATAATTTAATTTTCAACAGTTACTTAATTCGTGTTAGCTTTTCACAAAGATAGCAAAAAATAGCGGAGAAACAAGCCATAAAACGCGCTTCTCGCTCAATTAATTTGACATCATTCATTTTTATGCCGACTATTACTTGGCATTTTGTTTGAAAATATTTAAAAATTGGCGCGATTATGCCAAAATTTAAGGCCAAAAAGCTAAAAAATGTCACAGTGATTTAAATTTTTCGATAAAAAAGCTTAACAAAGAGAGAAAAATCTCTAATTTATTGTTAACTTTGTAGCTTAAACGAGAAGGTGGGCCCGGCGGCTCGCCCAATTGTCATTATATTATTGTGTAATATAAGTAAGTTTCGATAATTGGTTTATAAAAAAATTCGAGATTTATATTAGTAAGATTTCAACTTACGAAGATGGAATTATGGAGTTCCATAATGACTGATGAGAAAGTTGATAGATTACAATAGAAAGCCGTAGATTGATATAATGTAATTATTGAAACTTACTTAGCAATCAAATTAGCGAAATGACCGACAATATCAAAGCAGATGAAATTGTGGTTGAATATGCTCAGCCTGAACACGCTAAATATGCCGAGCATATTTGTGATTTAATTTATGAATCTGCCCTCCAGAGAGGCACCGGCATTGCCCGACGCTCTCCGGAATACATATCCAATAAAATAACAGGCGGTAAAGCCGTTGTTGCGCTTCACGGCGACCGCCTCGTTGGCTTCAGCTACATTGAATGTTGGGGCCACGGCGACTATGTGGCCACTTCGGGCTTGATTGTCGACCCCGAATATCGTCATCTCGGCTTGGCTGCCCGCATCAAAGGGAAAACCTTTGAGCTGGCCCGCCTGCGTTTTCCTTTCGCCAAGATTTTCTCTATCACAACTTCGCTGCCGGTGATGAAGCTCAATTCGCGTTTCGGCTACAAGCCCGTAACATTCTCAGAGCTCACCGACGATGAAGAATTCTGGCGCGGATGCGAGGGGTGTGTCAACTACGACATTCTCAAGCGCAACAACCGCCGAATGTGTCTTTGCACCGGCATGCTTTACGATCCCAAGCAGCCCCTGCCCCACAACACAGCCTCTACCCCCTACATCATGATGATGAAAAACAAGCTCAAAAAGCTCCTTCATCTCAAAAAATAAATTTCCCGTCTCTGAAGTTTAACACCTTAATATATCTCACAATGGACAAGAAAAAAAAGGTAGTTTTAGCGTTTAGCGGAGGTTTGGACACCTCGTTTGCAGTAAAATATCTCTCGGAAGACCTTGGTTATGAAGTTCACACAGCCATCGCCAACACCGGCGGCTTCTCCGATGCTGACCTCAAAGCCATTGAAGAGCGTGCTCTCGCTCTCGGCGCCGCTTCTCACGCCGCTCTCGACATCACTAACGAATACTACGACAAGAGCATCAAATATATGGTGGCCGGCAACGTGCTCCGCAATGGCACTTATCCCATCAGCGTGTCGTCGGAACGCATTTTCCAAGCAATCGCCACTATTGAATATGCCAAGAAAATAGGTGCCGACGCAATTGCCCACGGCTCTACCGGAGCCGGCAACGACCAAGTGCGCTTCGACCTCACATTCCAGATTCTCGCCCCTGAAATCGAAATCATCACTCCCACCCGCGACCTCACCCTTACTCGCGAATACGAAATCGATTACCTCAAAAAACATGGCTACGAGGCCGACTTCAAAAAACTCGAATACTCAATCAACAAAGGCCTTTGGGGCACCAGCATCGGCGGCAAGGAAACTCTTCATTCTGAGCAAACCCTGCCTGAAAGCGCTTACCCCTCACAGGTAACGGCCCACGAACCCGAAACCCTCAAAATCGGCTTCGTTAAAGGCGAAATCGATTCTGTCAACGGCGAGCACTTCGACAACAAAGTCGATGCCATCCGCAAAGTTGAAGAAATCGGCTCGCGCTTCGGCATCGGTCGCGATATGCACATCGGCGACACCATCATCGGCATCAAAGGTCGCGTAGGGTTTGAAGCCGCAGGCCCCATTCTCATCATCGCTGCCCACAAAATGCTTGAGAAGCACACACTGACCAAGTGGCAACAATATTGGAAAGACCAGGTAGGCACTTGGTATGGTATGTTCCTCCACGAAGCGCAATATCTCGAACCGGTCATGCGCGACATCGAAGCTATGCTCGAAAGCTCGCAACAAAACGTTACCGGAACTGTTGAACTCACCCTCCGCCCTTACAGCTACACCCTCGTTGGCGTTGACTCTCCATTCGATTTGATGAAAACCGATTTCGGCGAATATGGCGAAGTCAACAAAGCCTGGACCGCCGACGATGTCAAAGGATTTACCAAAATCCTCGGCAACCAAATGAAGATTTACCACAACGTGCAGCAGCGCAACAAAGCTGATAAGAAATGAAAGCAGGCATAATAGGTGGAGCGGGCTACACTGCCGGCGAACTGATACGTCTGCTCCTGAATCATCCCGAGGCTGAGCTCACATTTGTCAACTCCGAGAGTAATGCCGGCAATCGCCTCAGCGACGTCCACACCGACCTTATCGGTGAAACCGATATGCGCTTCACCGCCGAGCTCCCCCTTGACTCCGTCGACGTGCTTTTCCTATGTTCAGGCCACGGCCAAAGCTCTCAATTCTGGGCCGAGCACTCTCGCCCCGAAGGGCTGAAAGTTATTGACCTGGCGCAAGACTTCCGCGACGAACACGATGGCTACGTCTATGGGCTGCCCGAACTCAACGGCCTCCGCATTGCATCAGCCTCATCAGTTGCCAATCCCGGCTGCTTCGCAACAGCCCTGCAACTCGGACTGCTCCCCTTGGCCTCGGCCGGATTGCTTCAATCCGATGTCAACATCACTGCTCTGACCGGCTCAACCGGCGCAGGAGTGAAACCGAGCGCCACAACCCACTTCTCCTGGCGCGACAATAACCTGTCGGTCTACAAAGCCTTCACCCATCAGCATCTTGCCGAGATAGCCCGCTCTCTACGCTCGCTGCAACCATCGTTCAGCGCCGAGCAGCTCTATTTCGTACCGATGCGCGGCGACTTCCCCCGCGGTATTTTCGCTACAATCACCACCGACTGCCCCCTCAGCCCGGAAGAAGCCACCGACCTCTATCGCAAATTCTACGCCGACTCTGCCTTCACCATCGTTACCGACAAAGCCATCAGCCTGAAGCAAGTGGTCAACACCAACAAAGCCGTCATAGCCCTCGACAAGCATGGCAAGAAACTGCTTGTCACCGTTGCTATCGACAATTTGCTCAAAGGCGCTTCAGGTCAGGCCGTCCACAACATGAACCTGATGTTAGGTCTCGACGAATCGGCCGGTTTGCGTCTGAAACCACAAGCTTTCTAATCCTAACTGTTTATGGAGTTATTTGACGTTTATTCTCTCTACGACATCGAGCCTGTCAGCGGCCGAGGCAACCATGTTTATACCGCTGACGGCACTGAATATCTCGACCTTTACGGAGGCCACGCCGTTATTTCCATCGGCCACGCCCACCCTACCTATGTGAAAGCCATTGCCGACCAAGCAGGCCGCCTCGGCTTCTACTCCAACTCAGTAGTCAACTCGCTCCAGCAGCAGTTGGCCGACCGCCTCGGTCGCCTCTCGGGCTACGACGACTACTCCCTTTTCCTCTGCAACTCAGGTGCCGAGGCCAACGAAAACGCCATGAAGCTGGCTTCATTCCACACCGGCCGCTCCAAGATACTCGCTTTTGACAAGGCTTTCCACGGGCGCACATCGGGAGCGGTGGCAGCTACCGACAATCCCAAAATCGTGGCTCCGTTCAACCGCACCGACCACATTGAATTCGCCCCGCTTAACGACATCGATGCCGTCAAGGCCCGACTCGCTACCGGCCAATTCGCTGCCGTAATCATCGAAGGTATCCAGGGCGTGGCCGGCATCAGAATGGTCAACGACGATTTCCTACGCCAACTTCGCGAAATCACCCGCCGGACCGGCACCGTGCTCATTCTCGACGAAATCCAATCGGGCTACGGGCGCACAGGCCGTTTCTTCGCTCATCAACATGCCGACATTCGACCCGATCTCATCACCGTGGCCAAAGGCATTGCCAACGGCTTCCCGATGGGCGCTGTGCTGATTTCGCCTGAATTTAAAGCCGTCAAAGGTATGCTTGGCACCACCTTCGGAGGCAACCACCTCGCTTGCGCTGCAGCCATCGCCGTGCTCGACGTCATGGAGCAGGAAAAACTCGTTGAAAACGCCGCCGAAGTGGGCGAATATCTTCTGGAAAAGCTACGCGAGATGCCCGAGCTCAGCGATGTTCGCGGCCGAGGCCTGATGATTGGCATTGAAGTGGACCGACCCGCCTCTGAGGTCAGAAAAGAGCTCCTCTTTGACCACCATATTTTCACCGGAGGCGCCGGACCCAACACCGTTCGCCTTCTCCCGGCTCTAACCATTTCAAAAGAGGATGCCGACCGTTTTCTCTCCGAGTTCCAAAAGGTTATCGCCCGGAAATGATATAAATTAAACTCCCCGATATAGACTCCTCAATTTTTCCTGACACGATGAAGAAGTTTACTTGTGTTGACGACATAGGCCCTCTCGACGAGGCCGTAAAAGAAGCCCTCGAAATAAAGCGCGACCGCTTTGCTTTCAGCCACTTGGGTAAAAACAAAACCCTCCTGATGATTTTTTTCAACTCAAGCCTCCGCACGCGCTTGTCAACCCAAAAGGCAGCGATGAACTTGGGTATGAACGTGATGGTGCTCGACGTTAATCAAGGCGCATGGAAACTCGAAACCGAGCGCGGCGTGGTCATGGACGGTGACAAGGCCGAGCACCTGCTCGAAGCCATCCCCGTTATGGCCAGCTATTGCGACATAATCGGCGTACGTTCCTTTGCCGGACTTAAAGATAAAGCCGAGGACTATGAGGAGCGGGTTATCGAACAATTTATTAAATACTCCGGCAAACCGGTGTTTTCAATGGAAGCCGCAACGCGCCATCCTCTCCAGTCGTTTGCCGACCTCATCACTATCGAGGAATACAAAACCAAAAAGCGCCCCAAAGTTGTAATGACATGGGCGCCCCACCCCAAAGCGCTTCCCCAGGCTGTGCCCAATTCCTTTGCCGAATGGATGACCAAAGCCGACGTTGACTTTGTAATCACCCACCCGCGCGGTTACGAGCTCGACGAGCAGTTTACCCGTGGCGCCACAATCGAATACGACCGCGAAAAAGCCTTTGAAGGCGCCGACTTCGTGTATGCCAAAAACTGGTCGGCCTACGCTGACCCCAACTACGGCAAAGTGCTCTCGACCGACCGCGATTGGACCGTCGACTCCCGCATCATGGAAAAAACCAACAATGCCTACTTCATGCACTGCCTTCCGGTGCGCCGCAATATGATTGTTACCGACGAAGTTATCGAGTCGCCCCGCTCAATCGTTATTCCCGAAGCGGCCAACCGCGAAATTTCTGCTCAAACCGTTATCAAGCGCCTTCTGGAGTCGCTCTAAATCAATCAACTGATGTCAGCTACCGTAACTATCTACAAAATAGGGGGCAATGTGGTCGACAACCCCGAAGCCCTCGATCAATTCCTTAATGATTTTGCCCGCATCGTGGGTCCTAAAGTGCTCGTTCACGGTGGAGGTAAAGAAGCCACCCGCCTGAGCAAAGCCCTCGGCCTGGAAACCACCATGATTGATGGTCGTCGCGTCACTGACCGCGAAACCCTCGACGTTGTCACCATGGTCTACGCCGGGCTTATCAACAAGCGCATCGTAAGCGCGCTGCAAGCCCGTGCCGTCAACGCTATCGGCCTTACGGGCGCCGATGCCAACGTCATTCTGGCCACGCGCCGCAAGCCTAACCCCGTTGACTACGGTTTCGTGGGCGACATTGACCCCGCCGACATCGACACCGACCTTATCGAAAGTTTTCTCGCTCAAGGCATTACCCCGGTGTTCTGCGCCATCAACCACGACGGCGAGGGCTCGCTTCTGAACTGCAACGCCGACTCCGTGGCCGCCTCGATTGCCAAAGCTATGGCTCGCGTAACCAATTCCCGGTTGGTCTATTGCTTTGAGAAAGATGGTGTGCTCGCCGATGTCGACGACCCCAAAACTCTTATCCCGCTCAGGGGCGCCGGGAGGGACGCAGCTGTGGGCGCAGAGGGGGCGGTCGGGGCCGGGGTGT
>CAMWUH010000132.1 GCA_947177325.1 uncultured Bacteroidales bacterium | reverse complement strand
ATATATGTTGCAGATCAGGTATTTCAACGTTTAATAAATGTAGAAAACAGGTAAATACTATCGTTAATTCAGGCTGACAGCTGATAATTAGGCGATTAGGTGTTGCCTTTTTGCTCATATCTTTATAAGAACAGTCAATACTCATCATAGAATTATAGAGGCTTTTAGAATGAAATATACAAATTTTGCCTCTTCCTTTAACCGAAAGAAAATAAAAATATCATAAACTAACAAAGCATTTCATGAAGAAAAACATGATTTATGGATTATTATGGTCGGCAGCGATGGTAGCCTCGTTGGCATCATGCTCTGACGATTATAATCCGGCGAGCTCTACCACCGGAGGCATACGTCCGATTGTAGACCTCGACACAAAAGCCATCAGCGCAAAGGATACCGGTAGAGCCGGCTCAGCGCAATCAATTACGGTCAATGACCTCTCTCTCCGACTTGAGTCAGCCGACGGGTTGACTAATCAAACTTGGCAATCAGTGAGTGATTTTGATTTCGATCAGGAATTCCGTATCGGTCAATACACTCTTGATGCTTATTATGGCTCGATTGACAAAGAGGGTTTTGAGTCACCTTACTATTTCGGCACATCTTCATTTTTGGTAAAAGAGGGGAAATATACTCCTGTCACTGTTGATGTGAAGCTGGCCAACTCTATGGTGACCATTCACTACACCGAGGCTTTCCAAAATTACTTCTCATCTTACTCAATGAAGGTAAAATCAGCAGGTAACAGTGATTATCACGAATATGTTGCCTCTGAAACCCGCCCGTTGTACGTCAAGCCGGGCGAGGTTACTATTTTCGCTGATGTGACTAAGCAAAACGGTGTTTCGGCAACTTTGGAAGCCGCAAAATTCACTGCAAAACCTCGTTATCACCACACTGTTACTATTGACGTTAATGGAGGTAGTGTTGGCGAAGCGCAAATGGTTATCACATTTGATGAGACTTTGGCAGAGGAAACAGTTGAAATCGATTTAAGCGACGACCTGATGAGTTCACCTGCCCCCACTGTGATGACCGACGGATTTGATGCCGATAATGAATACTCGGTTATCGGTGGCACAACTCCTGATTTCTCACCCCGCATCACAATAGTGGCTCAAGCCGGTATTTCATCAGTAGTGCTCACCACATCATCAACTGCGTTGAAAGAGCTCGGTTGGCCCGATGAAATCGACCTCTGCAAGGCAAATGCCGCTCAGCAAGCTAAGCTCAATCAGTTGGGATTGAATGTCAGAGGCTTGTATGGCAATGTAGATAAAATGGCTCAGGTAGATTTCTCAAAAGTGTTTGAGCATATTGACTACCTGGATTATAGCACAAACGATGTTAAATTCACGCTGCTTGCCAAAGACCAACTTGGTAAGGTTTCTGACGATGTTTCGCTTAAAGTAAAGGTTCTTCCTATTGAGCTTAATATGTCTACCGTATCTCAAGTTAAAATCGGCGATGATAAGGTGACTTTTGAACTTAGCTCTAATGGAGAAAATCTTAAAGATAATCTGAAAGTTCAATATAATAATGAATATGGCACATGGAACGAAGCTGAAATCGTTTCAATCAACGCCGTTTCGCGTGCGTCTGACAATTATAGCGTTACAGTGAAAGTTCCTGTTGACCTTGATCCCATTGTGCTTCGCGCCGTTATGGGCTCGGCAATAAGCAACGAAACCACTATCGAACGTGCCAAACCCGATTTTTCTCTCGCGGTTAACGAAAACAATGTTTTCGCAACTTATGGTAAAGTAGCAGTTGTTAACAAAGCAGGTCAGGCTGTATCGCTCCCCTCCGATGTAACAATTCAATTGTCAACAGACGGCGGAAAGACATTCGCAGCCACAAGTGCAACAAGTGTAACAGGCGGAGCAAATCTTGCGCTTACTCCAAACACCTCTTATGTAGCTCGCTTGGCGCAGAATGGTTTGATTTCAAAGACCGTTGAATTTAAGACTGAAAACGATAAGCCTCTTGATAACGGCACTTTCGATACTGATACCTGGACCATAACAAAGGAAAATAAACACGATAACCACAGATACGCTGTCAATGGATGGGCTACTCTGAATGAAAAGACAACATCTCAAGATGGCGCAGGCTATGGCTATATTACAACTTCAGGGACAAAGCCCGATAATGGTACAGCTCTGATCCGCACCGTTGGTTGGGGCTCAGGAAATACTGCTTCGAGCAACGCATTTAATCAAAAAAGTTTTGGTACTTGTAAACACTTAACCCCCGGCCAGCTTTTCTTGGGAGAGCTTAGTAGCGATTATATCCCCGTTTATGGTATCAGCTTCCCGTCTCGCCCCAAAAGTTTGACATTCTCATATAAATATGCGACTGCCTATAATAACGATAACGGAGATTATGGTGTTGCTGAAATTAAGGTTATTGATGCAACCGGCAATGTCATCTCTTCGAAGTCTGTTCAGTTGAATCGTAGAGATTCTTTCAAGGAAGAGACTCTCGAACTTTCATATCCTGACAATGCATCTAAGGCGGCATCAATTTCGATTGTTTTCAAATCGTCAGAATGGTCGGAAGACGATACATCCAAGCTTAATGCCACTTATGTCAAACCTCCGAAACCGTTAAATCTTGGCGCTGAGGAGTATGTAGGTTCTCAACTTTGGATTGACAACGTTAAGCTCAATTATTAATTCCTTTAACCGATTATTATTACAAAATGAATAAGTATATTAAATCAATCGCCATGGCTGCTCTGACATCGTTTGTTATGGTGTCGTGCAGCGACGACTGGGAACCGGCAGGCAGTAATGCAGATGGCGAAGGTCAATTGCGAATGAGCGAAGTTTCGGTGGTCAACAAAGCTGTTGAAATTAACCGCAGCTCGATCGACGTTTCTAACTTTATAGTTGCAATTTACAACAAAGATGGCGTTAAGCAAGGCCAATGGGCATATTCACAAATGCCTGAGCTGGTAACTCTTCCTGTAGCCGACGGATATTATGTTGAGGTTATCTCGCATAATCAAGAAAAAGCAGCTTGGGAAAAGCCCTATTTTGAGGGTAAATCACAAACATTTGCTATCGCCAATAATAAAATCACTGAGGTTGAACCGGTTGTTTGCAAGTTCTCTAACTTGAAAGTTACCGTTGATTTCGGTCCGACAATGCAAAATTCGATGGCTGATGACTGTAAAGTGACAGTTGTGGTTAACGATGAAGGTCTTTTGGAATTTGTAAAAGGCGAAACCCGCGCCGGATATTTCCAAGTGCTTGAAAACAGCCCGACAATGGTGGCTATCTTTACCGGCACTGTTAACGGCAACTTTGAGCGAATCGTTTATCCGTTGACCGATATCGAAGCAGGTCAACACCGCATCATCACTTATGATATCAAGTTAGGTGACTCTACTTTGCCCGACGAAACCGGTTTTATCGACCCTGAGAGCGGTATCACTATCGACCAAAGCGTGATTGATGATAGTGTTGACGGCAATGTAAATCCCGGCGATGAAGATGTGATTGACGGCGATCGTCCGGGCAATGAAGACCCCGAAGACCCCGAAAATCCCGATGATCCTACTCCGGTTGTTCCCGATGACCCAACTCCCGGCAATCTCTTTGATATTACTGCAAGCTGGATTGAGGAGGGTACGGAATTATCATCAGTTGAAGCAACTCCCGAAGATGGTGGCAATTATGAAGTAACTATCAAAGCTACCAACAAGCTGGCTAATATCATTGTTAGAATTGACTCTGAATCGCTTAATGATGATATGCTCAGAGGTGTAGGCTTGGCTGCACAATTCGAGCTCTCTACAGGATATGGCTATACAGATGGTCATCCCGATGAAACGCTTGATTTGAGCGAAGCATTGTCTGACCCCGATAGCTTTAACTTCCCCGTAGGTAACGACGTAATAGGGAAAGAAGAAGTGCTGTTTGATATTACTCCGTTTGTGCCTCTCTTGAACATCTATCCCGGCGAACTGCATATCTTCCACCTTACCGTAGTTGACCAGAAGGGTAACCAACAAACAGTTTCATTGAAATTCCGTACTTAATAATCATTAACATCCAATCAGAAATGAAAAAGTTATATTTCTTGGCATTAGCTGCCTCGGTCATGACATTCACCGGATGTTCCGATGATATTAATTTCGGTAATGAAGGCGAAGGCTCAGTAGTTATTTCGGCAAGCTATAACAGCGATGTGAAAGTAAACTCACGCGCAGCTGCTTCTGATGAACTGAGCGAGTCAACCATCGTTTGGATTTCAAGCCCCAAAGGATTGGTCAGAAAATTCGAGGGCCTGAACTCAATGCCTGCAGATGGCATTAAATTGGTTGCCGGCAATTATGTTGCTGAAGCTTGGGCCGGCGATAGTGTGTCAGCCTCATTCGAAAGCCGATATTTTAAAGGCCGACAAGAGTTCTCAATTTCAAATGGCGTAACTCGCGTCGATCTGGAATGTAAAATAGCTAACGTTGTTGCAGCAGTTGAATATTCCGCAGCAATTGACAATGTGCTCTCTGACTACACTTTGACAATCGGTCACAAGCGCGGGGAACTGACATTTGAAGGTCGCGACGACCGCCGAGGCTATTTCATGATGCCGAATGGAGTTTCTAATCTCACATGGAAACTCACCGGCACTCAAAATGACGGCTCTACATTTACGAAAGAAGGCACTATCAACAATGTTGAAGCTGCTATACTCTACACTGTAAGTGTTAAATACAACGGCAACTCCGGCTCTGACGAAGAGATTGGAGCGGGCTTCATCACAATCGAGATTGATGACACTACAATCGACGTAAATGACCAAATCACTGTCTCTGTCGCTCCCACCATCACCGGTTACGGATATGACATGCAACAACCGATTTCGGCCGAGCCCGGTAAGGTTGGACGTAAATCAGTCTACGTTACTGCCGCAACTGCGTTGACCGGAATGGTGATCAGCAGCGATGATTTCGTTTCGATTCTCGGCGTTAATGAAATTGATTTAATGCGTGCCAATGCATCGGTTCTTGCAAATCTCGAGGCAAAAGGCATTACTTATCAATATGCCTACAATGAGCAGTATGATATCTCTAACTTGAAGGTGAATTTCGATGAAACATTCACAAATTCATTGAGCGCCGGTGTTCACACCATTGCCTTCGCTGCAACAGATGGTAACGAAAAAACATCCACCGCCACTCTCAAGCTCAATCTTACCGACGCAGACCTTGAAGCTGACGAAATTCCGGCTAATTCACCCGCAATCTGGGCTTCTAAGGTGCGCTTGACAGGCCGATTGCTCAAAGATAAAGTGTCGAATCCCGGCTTCCAAATCCGTCAGGTAGGCGACATTGCATGGGAATATGTTCCTGCTGAGGTGGCCGATCGCGCAGGTGTGACAATCTTTGCCGACGTTGATGGCTTGACCCCTGCAACCGACTATCAATACCGCGTTGTTTGCGACGGCTTTGAATCAGCTGATATCAAGTCATTCACAACTGCTGCAGCTCCTCAACTCCCCAACGCAAGCTTCGAGGACTGGGGAAAATCTACCCGTGCAAAAACTCCTGTCATTCCCTCGCTTAATGATGCATCATTATTCTGGGATTCAGGTAATCATGGCTCTGCTACAATGGGTGTAACATTAACCCAAAAGTCAACAGACTATGTTAAATCCGGTGATTACTCAGCCAAGTTGCGTTCTCAATTCGTAGGTATTGGCATCGCAGGTAAGTTTGCTGCAGGTAATATTTTCGTTGGGCAGTATCTCTACACAGACGGTACAGACGGTGTTCTCGGATGGGGTCGTGAATTTTCAGGCCGTCCAACCAAGCTGACACTCTGGGCTAAATATGAACCCGGGACTGTTGACAAAAACGGTAAAGGTAGCCATTTGAGTCAAGGTGACCTTGATAAAGGTAAAATTTATGTTGCGTTGATGGATGACAACAAATACGCTTACTCTAATAGCAAGAGCGATTGCGATAACACATCCTGGCCTTTCATTGTTCAAACAAAGGCAGCTAACCGCCAGTTGTTTGACTCTAACGATGAGCATGTAATCGGATACGCTGAGATTGTTCTCGATAAAGCTACCGAGGGTGACGGATTGGTAAATCTCTCTGTTGATATCAACTATTTCCGCACCGATGTCATTCCGTCAAATGTTATATTTGTTGCTTCGGCTTCAATGTATGGCGACTACTTTGAAGGAGGTGAAGGCTCAACACTTTATCTCGATGATATTGAGTTTGTTTATTGATAAGTAACTTTTTAAAATTAAACGATAT
>CAMWUH010000131.1 GCA_947177325.1 uncultured Bacteroidales bacterium | reverse complement strand
TCGTTGACCGCCTTCATGAAGACTGTATTCGTGCTTCAATCTTCGTGGGTAGCTAAATCTACAATATTAAACTCGCCGCCAAAACCGGTGCTGATCGCGTAGAGCTTTACACCAAGCCTTATGCCGATCTTTACCCTACTGATCCCGAGGCAGCCGTTGCGCCATTCGTGGCTGCATCCAAAGCTGCTCACAGCGCTGGAATGGGGGTTAACGCCGGCCACGACCTGAGCCTTGACAATATCGGGTTTTTCCACTCCAGGATGCCTCATCTCAACGAGGTGTCGATTGGCCATGCGCTTATTTCCGAAGCTCTTTACCTCGGCCTGCCCGAAACTATCAAGCGCTATCTGGAAGCGCTGAAATAGGGGCCTACGTACTCATTCACTCTTAATAAAAATACCTTTAGAAACTTTTTTACACAATTATATAATATGCTTTTGCAAGTTGCCAACCCCGCTACCGCCGGCGCCCCTCTCGATGCCGCTGCTTCCGAACTCTCTTTCTGGGACCTCTGCCTTGAAGGCGGAGTGCTGATGATTCCAATCGCCCTGCTGCTGCTGTTTTCAATCTACTATTTTGTAGAGCGGTGGATAGTGATTCGCAAAGCCAATCAGAGCGACCCCACTTTCATGCGCCGCATTAAGGACTACATTCATGAAGGGGAAATAGAGTCGGCTCAAAATCTTTGCAAAAAGACCAACACTCCCTACGCTCGATTGATATCAAAAGGTATCAGCCGCATAGGTCGCCCTATGAACGATGTGCTTGTGGCTATCGAAAACACCGGCAACATTGAAATTGCCAACCTCTCGAAAGGTCTGCCCTGGCTTGCGACTACAGCAGCCGGCGCTCCGATGCTCGGATTCCTCGGCACTGTGCTCGGCATGGTAAAAGCGTTCTATTCGATTGCCAATTCCGGCTCGTCGGCCGATATCTCGACATTCTCCGGCGGCATCTACACAGCGCTCGTGACCACAGTGGCCGGTTTGATTGTCGGTGTTGTGGCTCTGTTTGCCTACAACATTCTCGTGGCTAAAATCAACAAGCTGATGACCTCGCTTGAAACCAAAACCATGGAGTTCATGGACCTCTTGAACGAGCCCGCGTAATCATCAATTTTCCGTAATTATGTCACTCAAGCGTCAACATAACATGATGGCAGCATTTTCGATGGCATCGATGACCGATGTCATTTTCCTGCTGCTCATCTTTTTCATGGTCACGTCGACTTTCGTGTTCCCTACGGCCCTGAAAGTCAATCTCCCTCAATCTTCCCAGCAAACTTCGCTCAAGCCAACCATTCGCATTTATCTTGATGCCGAAGGTAACTTGGCAACCACAGTCGACGATGGCGACCCTCAACCACTTACAACCCAAGAACTCCGTCCGTGGCTGCAACTCGCCGTTGAGCAGGAGCCCGAAAGCGTTGTAGCTTTGTATGCCGACGAAACGGTGCCTTATGGCCGAATCGTTGAACTGCTCAACCTCGGGGCCGAGATTAATGTAAAAATCGTGTTGGCCACCAAACCCTCCGCCAACCAAGTTGTGGCGCCACAGCCATCGGCCGACGCGCAGAGCGCTGAAATCGCTGAAATCGCGGCTACTGATGCGGTAGCCTCTTCATCAACCAACCACTCTGAGCAATGAATCGTCCCCGGGCAATTGCCCTAATCGTTACCGTGCTGATTTTCGCAGCTTTGATTGCGCTCCTTGTCAGGGGGCACTTGAACGTTGCTGCGTCGAGCCATAAAGAGTGGCCTCCCGAAAAGCGCTCCGAGGTGATTTTTGACCCGCTTTTGGAGGAGGAGCGATTTGTTGAAACCTATTCGCCTGAAGAAGCTCCCGTTACTGAAAATGATATTGCTGATGACTCGGAATTCGGGCCTTCCGATGTCGACTCTGATGCTCCTACACAACTGTCGCACAATCCGGTTAACGCCGGAAAAACCGATGGCAATGCAACTCCGCCACAAACATCAGCCCAAGAGTCGACCATGCAGGTGAAGCCTACCGACAAGCCCTCGGGCAACCGCACTCCCAACCCCGATGATGACGCTGCTGCTGAAGCTGCTCGCCAACAGAAAGCCAAGCAAAACATCGACTCACAACTGAGCAACCGCTTCTCCGGTGCAGGCAAAGGGCAGGGAAAAACATCGACCGATGCCGACGGCTCATCTTTAACGATGAGTGCTTCAATCAACCATCGCCCCCAATCATCTAAGGTAGGTACAATCGTGATTGAGTGTAAAGTCAACCCCAATGGTACGGTGGTGGCCGGCTCTGCTAAGAAAGCGGATGCCGGCAATAGCGGCGCTGCCGCTATCGACCAGGCTCTTGTCAACAGCTGTATTCAGGCCGCATATAAATGTCAATTCTCCCGCCCGTCGTCTGACACCGACATTCGTCGTGGCATTATCAGATTTACCTGGAGCGATAAAAAATAACTTTCAACTCTAATCATCAGCGTGGCAACACTTTATCTTTTCCCATCAACAATGAGTTCAGCGCCGGCGGCCGATGTGCTGCCACGACGCAACATAGAGCTTATTGCCACCGTAAAATATTTCATTGTTGAAAATCTTCGCACCGCCCGCCGTTTTCTAAAATCGTGTGATCGGGCCATTGACATTGACTCGCTCCACTTTGTTGAGCTCAACACCCACACCGACCCTGCTGCGATCCCTGCTATGATTGCTCCGCTGAAAGAGGGGCACGATGTTGGTATAATATCTGAAGCCGGCTGTCCGGCCATTGCCGACCCCGGGGCTCAAGTAGTGGCGTTGGCTCAGAAACACGGTTTCAAAGTTGACCCTCTTGTGGGGCCATCGAGCATATTGCTCGCCTTGATGGGTTCAGGATTTAATGGCCAGAGTTTTGCGTTCACAGGCTATCTTCCTATCGATGCCGCTGCCCGCACCGCCGCCCTTAAACGCCTTCATCGTGAGGCTGTCAATAACCGCCAGACTGCCATCTTTATCGAAACTCCATATCGCAACAACCGGTTGATTGCCGAGATTTGCACCTCCTTGCCCCCCTCGACTCTGCTTTGCGTAGCTTCCGACATAACCGGGCCAAACCAGCAAATCCTCACTCTCCCGCTCAGCCAATGGCGGTCGCGACAATACAATTACGATAAAATCCCCACGATTTTCTTATTATTCACTAATTAATCCGTATTCTCACCCTATCAGCCGATGGCACGATATAAACGCCGACCTACCAATCTCGACCTCCTTCCGGGGCTTTTTGACGACACTGCGGTTGCCGATTCTTCGCAGAAGCAGAATGTAGCAAGTGTGGAACGCCCGGAGGTGAAGCCTGAGCGAAAGCCGCGTCAGCAACCGCTGTCAGAAGGTCCGCGATTTATCAATGCTCCGTCGCCCTACGATTCACTCCGCCCTGACAATCTGCAAGCTCCACAGCCCCCGGCCGATGCCGATAATCTAACCCCTCTGGCCACCCTGCCGGCCATCAAGACAATGAAATTCATTTCATTCGGCAGTGGCTCATCGGGCAACTGTTCCTACCTCGGCTCAGAGCATGGCGGCATTTTGATTGATGCGGGTGTCGACTCCTCTTATGTCGTTACAACCTTGCGCAATAACGGCATTGACATGCGCGATGTCGGAGGCATTATCCTAACTCACGACCACGGCGACCACGTGCGCTACGCCTACTCCCTGCTGCGCGCCAACCGTCATCTGCGCCTTTATTGCACCCCGAAAACTCTTAACGGCATTCTTCGTCGTCACAGCATATCGCGTCGCATCAAGGACTATCATCAACCCATTTTCAAAGAGTTTCCCTTTCATCTCGGGCCATTCTCGATTACCCCCTTTGAGGTTAGCCACGATGGCACTGACAACGTAGGCTTTTTTATCGAAGGGAGCAACCAGACCATGGCTATCGCTACCGATATGGGCTATGTCACTCCGCGAGCCGACTTCTATCTCCGTCAAGCCAACCACATGATGATTGAGGCTAATTACGACATGAAAATGCTCCTTAACGGCACCTATCCTGAATATCTTAAAGCGCGGATAATGGGGCGCTCAGGCCACATGGATAATGTCGCAACCGCCCAATATCTTGCCGAGATTTACAATCCCGCTCTCCGCTCCATTTTCCTCTGCCACTTGAGCCACGACAACAACACCCCTGAAATCGCACTCCAAACCATCACTTCAGCTCTTACCGAAGCCGGGGTCAATGTTACCCCTCTTACCGGTGCTCACCTTGCCGATGATTCAACTGTGCAGCTGTCAGCCCTCCCGCGCTTTGAAGCAACCGCGGCAATCATTCTCCGCTAACTGCCTTTTCTGAACCTTGCTGCCCCTCAAAGCGTTCTTTTGGTAAACAATCTACTCTCTCAACTCTCTCACCACCATGTTTACCAACCACGCTTCAACCCTGCCCAAGCTCCCCGCTTTGGCTCCCTCGGTACTCCAACCACGCACCAAATCGCCACTCCGATTTCGCGACTTAACTCTCGCCGACATTCCACAAATCATGCCCTTGCTGGCTAAGGCGCGCTCCCGCACTTGCGACTATACCATTGGCGGAATCTATATGTGGATATCTTTTTTCAACTATAAATTCTGCATCTGCAATAACACTCTTTTCCTCAGCGGACTGACCGAAAACCACACCGAGCTCCCCGCATTTTCCCTCCCGATCGGCGAAATGCCCCTGCGACAATCAATTCAGTTGCTTGAGGACTATTGCGCGGCCAACAACATTCCACTCCGCTTTTCTGCCATTCCGGCCGACCGCGTCGGCGACTTTCTCGCTATCCGTAATTTCACCCTTGAGCCGCTCTCTGATTGGGGTGACTATCTTTACAACCTTTCTGACCTTGCCTCCCTTTCCGGGAAAAAACTCTCCAAGAAGCGCAACCACGTAAATCGCTTCACGGCCGACAATCCCGGTGCTCATCTCGACACATTGACCGAGGCCGATGTCCCCGCCCTAATCGAAGCCCTGAACTCCTGGACTGCCACCGGCGAGCCTGAAACCGATACCCACCGTCAGGAACGCGAAATGACCGCCGACGTGCTCCGTAATCTTTCAGCCTACCCCTTCGAGGGTGCTGTGCTCCGCCTCGCCGATGGCACTGTCGCCGCTTTTACCTTGGCCGAAATTATCGGCGATACCATTTTTGTTCACATTGAAAAAATGGACCACACAATTGCCGGAGCAGGCGAGGCAATCAATAAAATGTTTGCCGCTCGTATTTCTGAAAAATACCCGCAAATCGCTTACGCTAACCGCGAGGAAGATTGTGGCGACCCCTCGTTGCGCTACACTAAAGAGTCATATCGTCCACTCACTGTTCTGGCAAAATTCAATCTTCACTATAACCCCGCCAAGTAACAATCTGAAGATTGCCCCTCCACTCGGGCTGCTCCCTTTTTGACTCGTTGTGCAAAACTATCCTATCACGCAATTTGTTATAGTAATAAATCAACTATTTATTTATTCTAAAAAACTTTGATTACTATGAAACGCTTAAATCGCTCCCTCGTCATAGCAGCCTCATTGCTGGTTACGCTATCATCTCTATCGAGTTGTGGCCCGTTGATCGCAGCCGCAACCGTTGGTCCCGACCTTTATGTGGGCGATTATTCGGCGCCTGCCTATCCGATTTACAATCCCGGTTACTATCCCGCATGGACACCGGGGCTGATTGGTCCGGGGTACATTCCGTCGACTCCGGCTCCTGCGCCTCCCGGTCGGCCCGGCCCCGGCAATCCCGGTGGTGGTCCTAACGGTCCCGGCATCTCTCCGAGCAACCGTCCTAACGTAGCGCCCGGCACGGCCGGCACTCCCGCCCAAGGCGGCTTCCGCGGCCAGGGTGCCTCCTCCCGCCACTAAGACCCTGCTGCCAATTAACTTCTCTCACTGATACACGTGATACACGTGATACACTGTTTTCAAGTCCCTGTATCAAGCATGTGTATCATGTAGCGTGTATCATGTAGCGTGTATCATGTATCATGTATCAAACAGAGAGTTGAAAATCAGTGTATCACCTGTATCACGTAAATCAACGTTTTGGGGGATAGCTATCAAGCGTTAGCATCCTCATCATCCGCTTTGGCTATTTTCATTATCTGCCCGATGGTAGTTAACGATAATCTTAGCTCCGAAGCTATATGACGGGTTGTCATTCCTTTACTACGCATCTCCACTACCTGATCGAATCGTGGATCGTCGCGGAGCGATTGCTCGCGTCGGGCTTGTTTGTATTCGCGTCCCGAGGGGAGAAGACTGTCTTCGGTAG
>CAMWUH010000130.1 GCA_947177325.1 uncultured Bacteroidales bacterium | reverse complement strand
GGTAACTTCTACGAGGTGATGCACTTTTTGAACCATACCACGGATAGAAGGAGTATCTTCTTTAACTACAGTGTGGTTCATTTTCTTAAGGCCGAGCGCATCCAATGTGCGCTTTTGAACTGCTGGACAGTTGATGCGGCTTTTAATTTGTTTGATTTTAATTTGTGCCATTGTCTGTAAGTTTAGCCTTTAAATACTTTTTCTACTGAGATACCACGATTTTGTGCTACGATAGCGGGTGAACGCATTTCGTCGAGTGCTGCGATAGTGGCTTTAACCAAGTTGTGGGGGTTAGAAGAGCCTTTTGACTTAGCGAGCACGTCAGTGATGCCAACGCTTTCGAGCACTGCACGCATCGCACCACCGGCTTTCACACCTGTACCGTGAGAAGCAGGTTTGAGAAGGATACGAGAGCCGCCGAATTTAGCAACTTGTTCGTGAGGAATGGTACCTTTATGTACGGGTACTTGGATAAGATTTTTCTTCGCAGCTTCCACGCCTTTTGCGATTGCTGCTTGCACTTCGTTAGCTTTGCCGAGACCCCAACCAACGATGCCGTTTTCGTTGCCTACTACAACGATTGCAGCGAAGGTGAAGGTGCGGCCACCTTTTGTTACTTTAGTTACACGGTTGATAGCAACGAGGCGATCTTTCAATTCCAAATCATTGGTTGATTTAACTCGATTATTTCTTTTTGCCATGATTTTTAAAATTTAAGTCCGCCATTGCGTGCGGCGTCAGCTAATGATTTAACGCGGCCGTGGAAAAGATATCCATTACGGTCGAAAACAACTTCTGTGATGCCGGCTGCGAGGGCTTTTTGAGCGATATCGGCGCCAACTTTGGCAGCGATTTCAACTTTAGTACCTTCTTCGATACCTTTAGAAGAGGCAGAAGCAAGGGTTGCACCTGCGAGGTCATCGATGAGTTGAACGTAGATTTGTTTGTTGCTACGGAAGACAGTCATACGGGGGCGCTGTGCAGTGCCGGAGATTTTACCACGGATGCGTGTCTTGATTTTATTTCTTCTTTGTATCTTGGAGATAATTTCTTAGCTTTTAATTATTTGGCGCCTGCCGATTTACCAGATTTGCGGCGAATGATTTCGCCAACGAATTTAATACCTTTGCCTTTGTAGGGTTCAGGTTTGCGGAGTGAGCGAATTTTGGCGCAAACTTGACCGAGGAGTTGTTTGGCGTCGCTTTCAAGGATGATAAGCGGGTTTTTGTTACGCTCGGTTTTAGCTTCAACTTTAACTTCGGGGGGAAGTTTGATATAGATAGCGTGAGAGAAACCTAATGACAGCTCAAGCACTTGGCCGGTAGCTGCTGCGCGGTAACCTACGCCTACTAATTCCATTTCTTTGCGATAACCGGTTGAAACGCCAACGACCATATTGTGGAGCAGTGCACGGTAGAGGCCGTGTTGAGCGCGATGTTCGCGGTCATCAGTGGGGCGCTCGATAATCAAGTGATTATCTTCTACTTTAACTGTGAGGTCGGGGTTAACGGTTTGAGTCAATTCACCTTTGGGGCCTTTGACAGTGACGTTGTTACCGTCGATTTTAACGGTTACGCCAGCGGGGATTTCTATGGGTGCTTTACCTATTCTTGACATAGTTGTTTCTTCTAATTAAGATTAATAAACGTAGCAAAGCACTTCGCCACCAATCTGAAGCTCTTTGGCTTTCTTATTGGTCATCACACCTTTCGAAGTAGAAAGGATGGCGATGCCAAGGCCGTTGAGCACACGGGGCATATCTTTGTAGCCGGTGTATTGACGAAGGCCGGGGCGAGAAACGCGTTTGAGGCCTTTAATTGCGTTTACACGATCAACGGGATCGTATTTAAGGGCGATTTTGATTGTACCTTGGGGGGTATCACCTTCTACGAACTTGTAGTTAAGGATATAGCCCTGTTCAAAAAGAATCTTGGTGATTTCTTTTTTCAAGTTTGAGGCGGGAACTTCCACTACGCGGTGGTTAGCTTTGATTGCATTCCTCAATCTTGTTAAGTAGTCTGCTATTGTATCAGTCATTTTATTGTTTGTTAAATTGATTGGGGTAGCCCCAACAATATTTAATTAACGTTGTTCCGTGTCAAAGTATTGCAACGATTGACCGGGATATCGTCGATTTTGATAATCCTCAAGTGGATGATTGGCTTGCCGATGGCTGATTACCAGCTTGCCTTTTTCACTCCGGGGATAAGACCGGCTGAAGCCATTTCGCGGAATTGGATACGAGAGATACCAAATTGGCGAATGTAGCCTTTCGGACGGCCTGTGATTGAACAGCGATTGTGGAGGCGCACGCTTGAGGCGTTTTTGGGAAGAGCCTGGAGAGCTTCATAGTCGCCGGCTGCTTTGAGGGCAGCTTTTTTGGCAGCATATTTGGCTACAAGTTTGGCGCGCTTCACTTCGCGAGCTTTCATTGATTCTTTTGCCATTTGTTATTTTGCGTTTTTAAAGGGTAAACCAAATTGTTTCAACAGCGCATAGCCCTCTTCGTCGGTGTTGGCTGAAGTTACGAAAGTAATGTTCATGCCAAGGAGTTTGCTGATAGCATCGATGTTGATTTCAGGGAAGATGATTTGCTCGTTGATGCCGAGTGTATAGTTACCGCGGCCGTCAAGTTTGCTTTCGATGCCTTTGAAGTCACGGATACGGGGAAGGGCAACGCGAACCAAACGTTCCAGGAATTCATACATCTTTTCACGACGAAGTGTAACGCGAACGCCGATGGGCATTTTTTTACGCACTTTGAAGTTTGAGATGTCTTTGCGTGACAAAGTGGGTACGGCTTTCTGGCCAGTGATGGCAGTGAGCTCGTTGATTGCAGTCTCAATGATTTTCTTATCTTGAGTTGCTTCGCCGAGGCCTTGGTTGATAACGATCTTTTCAAGGCGGGGCACTTGCATGACTGTTGAGTAGTTAAACTCTTTAGTCAAGGCAGGAACGATACGTTCCTGATAGTCTTTCTTAAGGGTGTTAGTGCTCATTATTTAATTTCTTCTCCTGATTTTTTAGAATAACGCACTTTTGAGCCATCTTCGTTAACACGGTAGCCGACGCGGGTTGGCTTGCCGGTTTTGGGGTCAATGAGTGCCAGGTTAGAGATATTGATAGGAGCTTCCATTTTGATGAGGCCTCCTTGTGGATGCTTAGCGCTGGGTTTAGCAGCCTTGGTAACAATGTTTACGCCTTCAACGATAGCGCGGTTTTTAGCGGCTTCTACTGAAAGTACACGGCCTTCTTTGCCACGATCTTCTCCTGTGAGAACATAAACGTTGTCGCCTTTTTTAATATTTACTTTTCTCATGATGAGTTGAAAATGTTAATGATTAAAGAACTTCGGGAGCCAATGAAACGATTTTCATGTTGGTGTTACGGAGTTCGCGGGCAACGGGGCCGAAGATACGAGTACCACGAAGCTCGCCTGCGTTATTAAGTAACACGCAAGCATTGTCATCGAAGCGGATGTAAGAGCCGTCGGGACGACGAACTTCTTTCTTAGTGCGAACGACAACGGCTTTCGAAACGGTGCCTTTTTTAACGTCAGATGAGGGGATAACGCTCTTAACTGAGACTACGATGATATCGCCAACAGATGCGTAGCGACGGCCGGTACCGCCCAGCACGTGGATGCAGAGGGCTTCTTTTGCGCCTGAGTTGTCGGCTACGGTAAGGCGTGATTCTGTTTGTATCATATTGGTGTTATTTTACTTTTTCAATGATTTCGACTAATCTCCATCGTTTGGTTTTGCTCAAGGGGCGTGTTTCCATCAGGCGTACGGTGTCGCCTACTTCACATTCGTTCTTTTCGTCGTGAGCGTGATATTTCTTTGACTTGTTAACGAATTTACCGTAAATGGGATGTTTTTCTTTCCACTTGATGGTTACGGTGATGGTCTTGTCGCCTTTGTTTGACGAAACAACCCCAATACGTTCTTTTCTAAGATTTCTTTTTTCCATGATTTGAGGGTGTTGGGATTATTTGTTGTTGAGCTCGCGCTGGCGAAGCTCAGTCTTGATACGTGCGATGGTTTTGCGATCGGCTGTGATTTTAGCCGGATTTTCCAGAGGTGAAACGGCATGGTTAGCTTTCTCCTGAAGGTATTCCTGCTCGATTTGAGCCAGACGTTCCTTCAAGTCAGCTGTTGTCATTTCTTTGATTTCTTCCTTTTTCATCTTGATAAATTAGACGTTTTGAGTTGGGTCATAGTCGCGACGAACGACAAACTTGGTTACCACAGGAAGTTTTTGAGCGGCAAGACGAAGTGCTTCTTTAGCAATATCGTAGCTTACGCCTTCAACTTCGATAAGCATGCGACCGGGGGTAACGGGGGCGACGAAGCCTTCGGGAGAACCTTTACCTTTACCCATACGTACTTCGGCAGGCTTTTTAGTGATAGGTTTGTCAGGGAAGATGCGGATCCAGATTTGACCCTGACGTTGCATATAACGAGTCACAGCGATACGAGCGGCTTCTATTTGACGACCGGTAATCCATTTCGATTCCAAAGTCTTGATGCCGAACGAACCAAATGCCAACTGATTACCGCGTTGGGCGTTGCCCTTCATACGGCCTTTCTGTTGTCTGCGAAATTTAGTTTTCTTTGGTTGTAACATTGTGTTGTAGATTTTGTATTAATGGTTTAACGGTTGCCTTTGGGTTTGCGGAAGCCACCGCGACGGGGTGCGCCGTTGTTTTCGCGACGGGGCTCTTTTGATTGAGCGCTGAATTGAGGAGCGAGGTCACGTTTACCGTAAACTTCACCGCGACAAATCCAAACTTTCACGCCGATTACACCTACTTTAGTATGGGCTTCAACGAGAGCATAGTCGATATCGGCACGGAGAGTGTGCAGCGGAGTGCGGCCTTCTTTGAACATTTCAGAGCGAGCCATTTCAGCACCGTTCAAGCGACCTGAAACTTGCACTTTAATACCTTCAGCACCGGCACGCATTGTTGATGCGATTGCCATTTTCACGGCGCGACGATAAGCTACTTTGCCTTCGATTTGGCGAGCGATTGAGTTTGCTACGATTTGTGCATCGAGTTCGGGGCGTTTTACTTCAAAGATGTTGATTTGAACGTCTTTGTCAGTAATTTTCTTGAGCTCTTCTTTGAGTTTGTCAACTTCTGAACCGCCTTTACCGATAATCAAACCGGGGCGAGAAGTGCAAACGGTGATAGTGATGAGCTTGAGGGTACGCTCGATAACGATGCGTGACACGCTTGATTTAGCTAAGCGGACGTTAAGATATTTTCTGAGCTTAGAGTCCTCGAGCAGTGTATCGCCATATTTTTTGCCACCGTACCAGTTAGAGTCCCAGCCACGGATGACACCTAAGCGATTGCTAATTGGATTTACTTTTTGTCCCATATCTATACGTCAATTATTTAACTTTGTTGTCAATTGTGTCAACAATCACTGTTACGTGATTGGCACGTTTACGAATACGATAGCCACGGCCTTGTGGAGCTGTGCGGAGACGTTTCAACATAGGAGCGCAGTTAACGAAGATAGTGCTGATGTAGAGCTCACCGCTCTCAGCTTTGCGATCGTTTTTGGCTTCCCAGTTTGCAACGGCCGAGCGGAGGAGCTTTTCGAGGCGGGCAGCTGCTTCTTTATTTGAGAATTTAAGGATGCCCAATGCGCGGAACACTTCTTTGCCACGAACTAAGTCGGCAACGAGGCGCATTTTACGGGGAGATGAAGGAATGTTGGTAAGCTTTGCAAAAGCTACATCCTTCAGGGCTTCCTTGCGTTTATCGGCTGATATTTTTTTTCTTACACCCATTGTAGTGTGGTTGATTTATTACAATTATTAATTGGGGGCCTGTTATTTTTTCTTGTTGCCGGCGTGACCACGGAAGGTGCGGGTGGGGGCGAATTCGCCGAGTTTGTGACCTACCATGTTTTCGGTAACGTAAACAGGGATAAATTTGTTACCGTTGTGGACTGCAAAAGTGTGACCGACAAATTCGGGGGCGATCATCGAGGCACGGCTCCAAGTTTTGATAACCGATTTTTTGCCTGACTCTTCCATTGCCGAAACTTTCTTTTCCAGCTTAACGCTGATAAAGGGCCCTTTTTTTAATGAACGACTCATAAAAGTTGCTTAGTTAATCAATTACTTCTTTCTTCTTTCGATAATATATTTCGAAGAATGTTTCTTCGGAGCACGTGTCTTGAGACCCTTAGCGTAAAGACCCTTGCGTGAACGTGGGTGACCACCAGAAGCGCGGCCTTCACCACCACCCATGGGGTGATCGACAGGGTTCATTACAACACCGCGGTTGT
>CAMWUH010000129.1 GCA_947177325.1 uncultured Bacteroidales bacterium | reverse complement strand
GGCAAGGAATGAGCCCGGATAGGTATGAACATACCCGTGAGCATCTACTTTAGCATTATTCTTGGTTGCAAATAAAAACTGGCCGGTTTTCTGTTAGCAAGACTAAAGCGCGAGTAAACGCCTTTTGTTAATAAATTGCTCCCGCCCGCTTCGCTCTCGAAACCCATCGGCGTGAGTCTGCGACAAATTTAGACATTTTTTCTCTTTTTCATTGTTTTTTTCTCCACAATTTTACTCCAATGTCGTAATATGTCTAAAAACCTCTGCGATCCTTTGCGTTACTTCGCGTGAGGTTAACAACCACTGGAGCGGAGATAGCAAGCCGTCGTCTCTACCTCGCCACCTGTTCCCCTGTCTTTTCAACCATTTGTTTTTTGTCTCATTTCCGTCCACTAAAAATCATATATATTTACTTTGCATAGCTATGGCCGACTGTGACAGCTACGCCATTGCAAAAACAAAGAGGCTCGCGCTTTGCCGACAGCGCGGGCCTCTTTATCTTTTTTTTAAACTGTTGTTTATTTCACTCTTGCGAGGATGAGGGCAGAGGTGGGGGCTACTTCAAGTTTGCCGCCACGGGTAGTTCCAAGGCCGTCGGCATTGATCTTGCCGTCCTCGGCGATGATTGTCCAGTCGCCCTTGGCAACTTTCACGGTTTGAGTTTCCTCCGAACCGTTGAAAATCAGCTTGATTTCCTTAAATTCGTCGCCGTTGGCGTTGTTTTTAATTGAGTAGCTGATGAGGTTGGGAGTTTCGACTTTATCAAACACGATGTTTTTGGCAATCTCCTCGGCTGATGTCATGCGGAAAGCGGGGTGAGCCTTGCGCAATTTGATAAGCTCGCGATAGTAGTTAAACTGATCGGCATTTGACTCTTTGAGAGTCCAATCGATGGCGTTGATTGAATCGGGTGATTTGTAGGAGTTGTGAACGCCTTTTTTATCGCGAAACACTTCTTCGCCGGCAAACATGAATGGGGTGCCCTGCGAGGTGAATACTATTGTCTGAGCGAGTCGGGCTGCGCGTTGACGTTGCTCATCGGTAGCGTCAGGGAGCGATTTACGGAGCTTGTCGGTGAGTGTAAGGTCGTCGTGGCAGCTAACGTAGTTAATGATTTGCGAGGGTGAGGTGGCGTAGGGGAATTTTGAGTTGTTGCCTTTTGAGTAGTCAACTTGGGGGTGGGCTGTTGCGGCTACGATACCGATTTTAACGGTTTCTTCGTTGCCGGGTTTACCTGTGGCGAAGCCACGGTCTTCGGCATTGGAGTAGTGGCCCTTGATGGCATCGCGGATATCGTCGGAGAACACGGCGATGTCGGTCATCTTGGCTACATTTTCTTTAAGGGCGCGTTGGTCAACGGGGAGAGGAGAGTCGCCTGCAGTCCAACCTTCGCCGTAAACGAAGATATTGGGATTGATTTCTTTGAGGGCGGCAGCGACTTGGGTCATTGTTTCGGTGTCGTGGATAGCCATGAGGTCGAAGCGGAAGCCGTCGATGTGGTATTCATCAGCCCAGTATTTTACTGAGTTGATGATGTAGTCGCGCATTTGTTGATGGTCAGATGCGGTTTCGTTGCCGCATCCTGATGCGTCGGAATAAGTGCCGTCGGGGCGGTAGCGATAGTAGTAGCCGGGGGCTGTAAGAGAGAAGTTGGAGTCGTCGTTGTTGGCGGTGTGGTTGTAGACTACGTCCATGATCACTCCGATGCCGGCATCGTGGAGAGCTTTAATCATCTGCTTCATTTCGAGGATGCGAGCGGCGGAATTGGCGGGGTCGGTTGAGTAGGAGCCTTCGGGAGCGTTGTAGTTGAATGGGTCGTAGCCCCAGTTGTATTGGTTGGCAGGGAGATTGGCCTCGTCAACGGAGTTGTAGTCGTAGGAAGGGAGGATGTGGACGTGGGTAACGCCAAGCTCTTTGAGGTGGTCGATACCTGTGGCAGAGCCTGAGGGTGTTGTGGTGCCTTCCTCTGTAAGGGCGAGGAATTTACCCTTGTGAACTATACCCGATGAGGGGTCGACGGAGAAGTCACGATGATGCATTTCATAGATAACAGCGTCGTTGATGGCTTTGATTTCCGGACCTTTGTCGTTGTCCCAACCGGCCGGATTAACGGTTGAGGGGTCGAGGATGGCAGCTCGCTGACCGTTGGTACCAACGGCTTTGGCCCAAACACCCGGAGTTTCGGCGAGCCATTGACCATTGTGCTTAACGCTGAATGTGTAGAATTTGCCCACGTTTTCGGGGCCTGCAGTGCCACGCCAAACGCCGTTGGCGTCGCGAGTCAATGGGATTGTGGCAATTGAGCGAGAATTGCGGTCGGTAGGATAGAGGTTAACCACAACTTCTTCGGCTGCAGGCGACCATAACGCAAAGGCTACAGCCTCGGGAGTGATAGCGAGCTCGAGGTCGGTGCCGTTGTAGGTGGGATAGGTGGAGTAATCGTTAGGATTAAATTGAGGGGTAGCGGCATTGGCTACAGTGAAAGCACCCATGAGAAACATTCCGGTGCACATGTTTTTGAAATTTAAGGTCATTATTTCTTATATTAATTATGTGTAATTCTTTGGAAGAGGGGAGTCGGCAATGTGGAGTTGCAGGGCTCTTAACAATTTTAACGCAAAAAGCAGCTTCCTATTGCCTCTGTTGAGGGGATTGAAGCCGATAATTTATGTTAAAGACCCCGTTGACAAATATAAGTGAACGGGGTCATTTTTTTATATTACGGTCGTACGGTCGATTGGGAGAAGAGGCAGTGAGATAAATCAAAAAGGTAGCTTTATTTAAGGAGCACGCGACGAGTCCAGGAGTCACATTTAATAATGTAGAAACCTTTGGCGAGGTCAATTTTAACTGATTGACCCGGAGCAACGTTGACAACTCTTACAAGCTGGCCGGTAATTGAGAAAATTTCGAATTTCATGGCTGTTGCCGCCTGAAGCTCGATTTCGGTACCGTTAATCTGCACATCGGCTGAAGCGCGGTCAGTATTTTCAATCGCTACCGACTTAATGGAGTCAGCGGCTTTAGCCACGACAAATGGGGCAGCGCAAGCGATGGCAGCCAAAAGTAAGATATATCGTAAAGCCTTTCTCATAGTTGATGTCTGCGTGGTAATTGTAACTGTAACCCATAAATAATGGGGTGTAACTCAAAAAAAGCAATTTTATTTCACAAAATTAAAAAAAAATTTTTAAGCTGCAAAATAAATAATACAAAAAGGGAGCAATTGCGCTATTTCAGCCGAAATAATAAGGGTGGAGGATAGGGTAGAGGTTAAGGGCTGAGGGATAAATATGCGTCTTTTTTTTAAAGATAGCTGATTGCAATTTGCAGTTTGAGAATTATTTATTAACTTTGTGGCGGAAAAAAGATTGATTTTCGATTCAAACTTATATGACCGACAAAAAAGAAACAATTGATTTATTGTTTGAAACAAGCTGGGAAGTCTGCAACAAGATAGGTGGCATCTATGCCGTGCTGTCGACCAAGGCGAAGACTCTCCAGAAATTATACAAGGATAAAACTATCTTTATCGGGCCTGATGTGTGGTCGGAAGAAAATCCGTCGCCCTTTTTTATCCCGAGCGACACGATATTGAAAGCGTGGCGCAAGAATCTTAATCTGCCCCATGGCGTTACAGTCAGAGTGGGACGTTGGGATGTACCCGGTAGCCCGATTGCAATCCTCGTAAAATTTGACACGCTATACATTTGCAAAGATGAGCTCTACTCAAAAATGTGGGAGCTCTTTGGTGTAGACTCTCTTCACGCTTACGGCGATTATGATGAAGCTTGCGCTTTTTCACATGCTGCCGCAATCGTTATCGAGAGTCTTTATAACTTCAAAAAGCTCCAAGGCAAGCGAGTCATTGCCCACTTCGACGAGTGGACAACAGGCATGGGCCTGCTGATTACAAAATGGAAGCTGCCTGAAGTAGCCACAATTTTTACCACTCACGCCACTTCGATAGGCCGAAGCATCTGTGGCAACAACAAGCCCCTCTACGATTATCTGCGAGGCTACCGCGGCGACCAAATGGCCGAGGAGCTGAATATGCAATCAAAACATTCGCTCGAAAAAGCTGCCGCTCATCAAGCTGACTGTTTCACGACAGTGAGCGAAGTAACGGCTACGGAATGTGAGCAGTTGCTGGAGCTGCGACCCCACGTTGTTACCCCCAACGGCTTTGAGGCCGGCTTTGTGCCTGCAAAGGCTAAATATGAACAAGCTCGTCAGGATGCACGCAAAAAGCTTGTCAAAGTAGCCAATGCTTTAACCGGAAAACATTTCAAATCAGCCAATACATTCTTTGTTGCCACATCAGGCCGATGCGAGTATCGCAACAAAGGTCTTGACGTTTATCTTGACTCGCTCGACCGTTTGCGCCAACTTCGCTCGGACAACAGTCCCGAAGTTGTGGCATTCATAATGGTGCCATCGTGGATTTCCGGTGCACGTGGCGACCTGCAGGATGCTCTCAAAAAGAAACAATCTGAGTTGGCTCCGCTTTGGAACCCCAACCTGACTCACAATCTCGTTGAGCCCGATCATGAAGCGGTCTACTGCCACTTGCGCCACCTCCAGTTTAACAACACCGACGGGGTGCATGTCAACGTAATATATGTGCCGTCATATCTGACAGGTTCAGACGGCATTTTCAACATGCCCTACTACGACCTGCTTATTGGCATGGATGCAACGGTGTTCCCATCTTACTACGAACCGTGGGGTTACACACCATTGGAAAGTGTAGCATTCGGTGTGCCTACAATCACCACCTCACTGGCCGGCTTCGGACAATGGGTGAAGGCGGATGTTGGCAACGGGTTTGAACAGAGCGGTGTAGAGGTTATTAACCGCACAGACTCCAACTACCACCAGGTGGCCGGCGAGATTGCGACCCGGCTCAACTGCCTGATCAACATGACTGCGACAGAAAAAGCCGAGGTCAACCACAAGGCGATGTCCACTGCCGAAAAAGCTTCATGGCAATATTTCATAAATTATTACCTGGAGGCTTTTGACGTGGCTCTCCGAAACGAGGCCCGAAGAACAGGCCATACGCTGAAAGCGTAATCCAACTCACGAATAACAAGCACAAACAATCATAACCAAGATTATTATTAATAAATTTCAATATTTATGAAACTTCAAGTAAGCAACACTAATGCCGCCACTTGGCGCGACATGACTGTTAAATCAGACTTACCAACCAAACTCAAACCCCTGGAAAAACTCGCAAAAAACCTTTGGTGGGTTTGGAACAGCGAAGGTAAACATCTTTTCCGTGACCTCAATCCCGAACTTTGGCGTGCAACCGGTGAAAACCCCGTGCTTTTGCTCCAAAATCTTACTTCAGAACGTCAACAGGAAATCCTGAACGACAAAGACATGATGGCCCGCATCGATCACGTTTACAACATGTTCAAAGAATACATGGCTAAACCGATGCGTAAAGACGTGCCTTCAGTTTCATACTTCTCAATGGAATATGGTCTCTGCAACTGCTTGAAAATCTATTCAGGCGGCCTCGGCGTCCTCGCAGGCGACTACATCAAAGAAGCTTCAGACAGCTGCGTTGACATGACCGCTGTCGGTTTCCTCTATCGCTACGGCTACTTTACTCAAACTCTCTCAGTAGACGGCCAACAAATCGCCAACTACGAACCCCAAAACTTCAACCAGCTTCCCATTGAGCAAGTGGTTGATAAAAACGGTCAACCGGTAATCCTCGAAGTTCCCTTCCCCGGCCGCATCATCTACTCTCACATCTGGAAAGTAAATGTAGGCCGCATGAACCTCTATTTGATGGATACCGACTTCGACATGAATAGCGAGTTTGACCGTCCCATCACTCACCAACTCTATGGCGGCGACTGGGAAAACCGTATCAAACAAGAATACCTCCTCGGTATCGGCGGTATCCTGATGCTCAAAAAACTCGGCATCAAATCGCAACTCTACCACTGCAACGAAGGCCACGCCGCATTGCTCAACCTCCAACGCTTGGTTGACTACGTTCAAGACCAACACCTTGATTTCAACGTAGCTCTTGAATTGGTTCGTGCCTCTTCACTCTACACCGTTCACACTCCCGTGCCCGCAGGCCACGACTACTTCGACGAAGGCCTCTTCGGCAAATATATGGGTGAATATCCCGCTAAATTGGGCATCTCCTGGAACGACCTCATGAACATGGGCCGTGAAAATCCCAATACTAACGAACGTTTCTCAATGAGCGTGTTCGCGCTCAACACTTGCCAGGAAGCTAACGGCGTTAGCTGGCTCCACGGCGAAGTGTCAAAGAAAATGTTTGCCGGTATCTGGAAAGGCTACAGCTGGGAAGAGTCACACGTTGGCTATGTTACCAACGGTGTACACATGCCTACTTGGGC
>CAMWUH010000128.1 GCA_947177325.1 uncultured Bacteroidales bacterium | reverse complement strand
AGAGTATAAAAGAATTTGTTAAGTAGTTGCTTTAGAAATAATATCGTTTAATTTTAAACAGTTACTTATTAATTCATCACTCTCCACCCTCTTAATTCATCACTAAACACCCCCACTATCTTTTATAGCTCAACCTTCGAGTTGTTTTATCACCTCATTCCCCCACTACAGTTATAATGCAACTTATACATCTTGCCTCTGCCTTAGCGCTGTCAATCGCCGGCATTTTTGCATCATCAGCCGTTGCGAGCGAGCCGCTCTCCGCCGATTCTTTACGTGGTCTGACCCACGAACAAGCCAAAATCGCCCAACTCAAGAACGACCAAAAAATTATATTTGTCGGTTCGGGCGAGCAAACCTCGCGCGACTCCATTCAGCGCGCTATCGAGCTCTTCTACACCGACCAGTTCCGCCATTTCCAAGACCCCATCGCACCCTATTTCATGTTTATGTCGAAGGATGCCAAACTGGCCATGGGTATCGGTGGCGCCGTCAGGATGAGAGCCTGGGGCGACTTTGACGGCTCTATCTCGACCAATGGTTTCGTGCCGGCCATGATTACCGTGCCCTCATCACCGGAGCATCGCCGTCGCATCGGTGGCACTCCCGGCGGAACAGTCCTCTTCTTCAAAATTATTGGCCGCAATAAAACCCTCGGCGACATCACCGGCTACATCCAAGCTGACTTCTCGGGCGACCACAATTATTTCAAGCTCAAAAAGGCTTACGCTACAATCAATGACTGGACCATCGGTTTGGCCAATACTACCTTCTCAGACGGGGCTGCCCAAGCGCCTACAATCGACGGTGCCGGACAAAACGGCAAGTGCTCACGCTCTTCGATGCTCGTGCGTTGGCTCCATAATTTCAACCCGCGTTGGGAAATGGCCGCCTCTATTGAGTTGCCAAGCGATAATATTGCAGCCGACGGCACATTAACCAAGCGACTTGACGATTACCTTCCCGACGTGGCCACCTTCGGACAATTCAATTTCGGCAACGGAAGCCACATTCGTCTGTCGGGGCTGCTCCGCTTCATGCCTTACCGCGACCTCGTCAACAACACTTCTCACACCCGCACCGGATGGGGAGTGCAGCTCTCAGGTGTCTGGAACGTTATTCCCTCATTCAGCCTTTTCGGAGAGTTCAACACCGGCCACGGCTACAGCTCCTACACCGCCGACCTCTCTATCGGCAACTACGATCTCGTACCCGATAAAGATGCTCCCGGCCGCCTCTACGCTCCGCTGTCAATGGGTCTGATCGCCGGCGCCCGCTATGACTTTTCATCTAAAATCTACACAACAATGGCGCTCGGCAAAGCGGCCTACTATCCCTCTTACCAGGCCGACCCTGACGACTACCGCTACGGTCTTTACGGCTCGCTCTGCCTTTTCTACGAGCCCACAACGCGCCTCCAAGCCGGCATCGAGTATCTGCGCGGTTCGCGCCACAACTTCTCCGGACAATCAGCTTCAGCCAATCGCATCGATGTGCTTTTCCAATTCTCATTCTAAATAATCAAGATTATAGCTTCAACCGTCTCATCCAATTATGAAACGAATACTCCTCGCAATCGTAATCGCTTTATTATCGTTAAATGCTAACGCCGGCCGGGGCGTCGGTCTCGTGCTTTCAGGCGGTGGAGCCAAAGGTGTGGCCCACGTTGGTGTTATTCAAGCTCTGGAAGAAAACAATATCCCTATCGACTATATTGCCGGCACCTCAATGGGTGCCATAATCGGCTCTCTCTACGCTGCCGGTTACACTCCTGCCGAGATGATGGAGCTCCTCGCCTCTCCAACGTTTGTCAACGCTTCCACCGGAACCATGGATCCCAAAGAGCTCTACCTCTTTTACCGCCCCGAAGCGCGCCCTACGTTTTTCAATATGACAGCTTCGGCTAAAGACTCTATCCACATCAATTCAATTCTGCCCGCGTCGCTTATCTCGCCGATGCCGATGAACTTTGCCTTCATGCAGATCTACGCGCCGGCCACTGCCGCCTGTAAGGGCGACTTCGACCAGCTTTTTGTGCCTTTCCGCTGCGTGGCCTCTGACATGAAAGCGCAACAAAAATTGGTGTGGCGCGAAGGCCCGCTTGAAGATGCCGTGCGTTCATCAATGACCTTCCCGATAGTGTTTCACCCGGTTGAGCACGATGGCTCGTTGCTCTACGACGGTGGCATCTACGACAACTTTCCGGTCGATGTGATGCGTGAAGATTTCAATCCCGAAATCATGATTGGAGTTGACGTTCACGCCTCCGATGCCGACAACTCCACCTTCCCTAACATCATGTCGCAGATGGATATTCTCGTTATGCGCCCCAGCAACTACGACCTTCCCGAAGATGAAGGTATCTATATGCGCGTTAACCTCAACAAATTCTCGTTGCTCGATTTCCCGAAGTCGCCCGAGATTTACCAAATAGGCTACGACCGGGCTATGGAGATGATGGACTCAATAAAAAACCGTGTCAAAGCCCGGGTGCCCGCTGAAGAAGTAGCTCGCCGGCGCGAGCAGTTCCATAACCGCCAGCACGACGTTACCTTTGAGAGCATCAATGTGCGCGGCGGCACTGAACAGGAAAATGACTACGTCAAATCACTCTTTACCCCCGAACACGGCGCCACGACTTTTGGCCTCGATAAAGCATTCGACGCTTATTCATCAGCCTACTCCACCTCAATGTTAAGCAACATCGAGCCCCAGGCAAAGCTTAACCCCTCAACCGGGATGTTTGATCTCAACGTTCGCCTTTCGCCAAAGGGTCAATTCGGGTTTGGCATAGGTGGTTACATCACCTCGTCGTCTAATTCAATGCTCTATCTCCAAGCCACTCACAACTCTCTGTCGTTCAAAGCATTTGACGCATCTTTAGGCGCTTGGTTAGGACAAAACTATATGGCGGGAGCGTTGAACACCAGATATATTTTCCGCTCTGACAACCCCATGGCGGCAACGTTGCTCCTGGCGGCACAGCGTCAGCGCTTCTACGAGTCAGACAAGCTTTTCTACGACACCGACTCTCCGGCATTTATCTCCCACACCGAAATGTTTGGCCGCCTGTCATGGTCAATCGCTACCGCCCGCTCGGCAAAATTTGACATCGGCGCGGGCTTCGGTCACCTCCGCGACTCTTACTACGACAACGACTACAAAGACCTCACTGACGATATTGACAAAAACCTTCTTCGCCAGAACCTCGGCCAAGCAATGCTCCGCTGGGAATTAAACACCCTCGACGATGAAGTGCTCCCGACCTCAGGCCGCTCAATCAAAGCTATGGGTCAAGGCGTTATGGGGCGTTACAACCTCATGCCCGGTATGCTCCCCGACAGTGATGAAGCCCCGACAACAATAAAACACAACACCAAATATATCGGGCTTGAAGTCGACTACCGCGACTTTTTCCCTATCGGCTCGAAAGTAGCGTTAGGCATTGAGTCAACATTAGTGGCATCAACTCAAAAATTGATTTCAGAGAGCTACAACGCCTCGATGGTCAATGCTACTCCCTTCCGCCCCACAGCTGTCAGCTACAACGTGTTTAACCCCAATATGCGCGCCAACTCATTCATCACCGCCGGTATTGTGCCTGTCTACAAATTCTCCGACCGCTTTTCAGCCCGAGGCTCGTTCCATGCTTTCGTGCCTTGGCGCCCGATTGAATGTGGGCCCGATGCTACAGCCCATTATGGCAAATGGTTTTCCAAAGCCGACTTCTATGGTGAATTGGCTGCTGTGGTCAAGCTCCCGTTTGCGTCCCTGTCAGTTTACGGCAACTACCAGACGATTCCCGGCAACCGCTGGGGTGTAGGCGTTAGTTTCGGCGTGTTTATCCTCGCTCCCCGCTTCCTTCGCCCTTAATTCAAATTTCAGATAAAATATCACACAAACAAAGTTAATATGAAAAAGTTATTACTTTCTGCTTCAGCATTGGCAACAATGCTCATTGCATCGGCTGAAGTGCTTTCACCGGAGCAGGCTCTCAACCGCCTTGCTTCCGAAGCGACTCCAATGTCTACACTCAGCCGCTCCGCCGCTTCACCCCGATTGTTGAAAACAACTGAAGCCGGAGGCCGCCCCGCCGTTTATCTTTTCGAAAAATCTGAAGGCTACATGGTGGTGGCAGCCGACGATGTTGCTCCCGCTCTGCTGGGTTACAGCGACCAAGGCACATTCACTGCAGCTGATATCAATCCCACCATGCAATGGTGGATGGAGCAGTATGCAGCCCAAATCGACTTCGTGCGTACCAACGGCATTAACATTGCCGCTCCCCAGGCAGCTCCCGCCCGCGCAGCCATCGCCCCGCTGGTTAAAACCCATTGGGACCAATCTTCACCCTACAACGATATGACGCCCCTTATCAGCGGTCAGCACCCGGTGACAGGTTGCGTTGCCACAGCTACTGCCCAAGTGCTTAAATATCACGAATGGCCCGTGAAAGGAACCGGCACTCACTCCTATACTCCTCAAGCCGTAGGTTCGGAAGTTACTTTCAACTATGGCGCTACTACTTTTGACTGGGCAAATATGCTCAACACCTACACATCATCTGCAACCCAAGTGGAGAAAGATGCCGTGGCCACTCTGATGCTCGCTTGCGGCGTTGGCGTCAACATGACTTATGGATTGAACGCTTCCGGTGCTCAAGCAACTGCCGTGGCCGGCGAGCTTTACAACTATTTTAACTACGACGGCGGAGTCCTCGCGCTTGAACGTGACTGCTACGGCTTCAACGAGTGGAACGATATTATATATGACCAGCTGAAAAACTATGGTCCTGTGCAATATTCCGGCACTAATGACTCAAGCGGCCACTCCTTCGTTTGCGACGGTTACAGCCAAGATAACTATTTCCACCTCAACTGGGGCTGGGGAGGCATGTCAGACGGCTACTTCCTCCTGACCGCCCTTGACCCCGACAGCCAAGGCATCGGTGGCTCATCGGCCGGCTACAACCTCAATCAAACAGCTATAGCCAACGTTAAACCTGCCGACCCTGACAATCCCACTACCCCCATACCCTACTTCACTGCCGGAGAACTTATTCCATCAGGCACTACAGTGCAGCTAAACTCAGTTTTCTCAATCAGCGGCTGGACTATAAACTCCGGCATTGAAACGCTATCAGGCTCTTTAGGTTTCTTAGTGACCGATTCCAACGGCAACGAAACCTTTGCTCAAGGTTCTCAGTTCAGTGACCTGTCCACGGGTTATGGTTTCTCCAAATGGAGCGCCATTTTCCCCTCCTCACTCACTGCCGGCACTTACAGCATCCAACCGGTGGTGCAAGTCAACGGCGTTAACTATCCCATCCACGTTTATGTAGGCGCTAAATATCCCAAACAAATCAGAGTAAACTCAAGCAATCTCGTTACATTTATTTATGCCGAGGAAGCTGAAGTTGAAGTTTCTGACTTCACTTTCAAAGCTCCTATCTATCTGGGCAAGGATGTTTATATCGACGTAACCGTGTCAAACACAAGCGACACAGAATACATGGGAGCTATCAATCTCGTTCTTGCCAATACATCCGGCACTGAAATCGCAGTAGGGGGTTCAAGCTACGTAGACGTTGAGGGTAAATCGTCAGAAACTTACCTCTACTCCGGCTCGCTCTACAATCTCCAAGGTCAAAGCCTCTCTGCCGGCACCTACACTGCCTACTTCGTTGACAAAAACAGCAACATAATTTCAGACAAAAAAACTGTAGAAGTGAAAACGGCGGTCACTACCACCGTTACGGCTGCCAACTTCGCTATCGTTGGGGACAATAACAATATTGACCCCGACAATATTGAGTTCACGGCTACAATTAATTGCACTGCAGGCTACTTCAGCGGAACACTTTGGCTCGTTATCTTCAGCAATGCCACCGATCAATTAGCTACTTACTTCACATTACCGTTGACGTTTATCGAAGCGGGCAAATCAGAAAGCGTAACATTCAAAGGGGCAATGAGTGAAACCAATCCCGGCGATTCATTCGCTGCCGCAATCTATAACCCGGCCACTTCAAAATACCTGACTAATTATATTAATTTTACCGTCAAAGAAAGCTCGGGCGTAGAAGCGGTGGTTGCCGATGAAGATGCAACCGTAAGCTACTTCAACCTCCAGGGCATTGAAGTCAAAGCAGAAAACCTTGTTGCGGGCATTTACATAACCGTTACCACTTCAGCCGACGGCTCAACCAAAATCGCCAAAACCGTAATCCGCTAATGACAAAATTACGATTCTCTCACATAGCCGTGGCCGCAACCTCAATGGTTGTGGCCGCGTGCCATTCAAGCCGGTCGGTTGCTTCGGAAGGGGCTGATTCCGTTCCTGATTTATCTCAACCTGTCGTGGCTGCACCTATCGGATGTGGAAATCTAACCGGCTCAGTCAATGCC
>CAMWUH010000127.1 GCA_947177325.1 uncultured Bacteroidales bacterium | reverse complement strand
TTCATGGGGTCGTCAGAGCCGCCGCGCTCAAGAATGTTCTCTTTAAATGAACGAGCTGTTTCGGGGTCAAACACGCCACGCTGCTTGAAGAGCTCAAAGCCGTCGGTATCGAGCACTTCAGCCCAGAGATAGGTGTAATAGCCTGAAGCGTAGTGGTCGCTGCCGAAGATGTGTTTGAAGTAGGGTGAATGGTAGCGGTATTCAACTTCGCGGGGCATACCGAGTTCATTGATTACGGCTTCTTCAAAGCCCATCACGTCAGTGTCCCCCTCGGGATTGAGCTGTCCGAATTTGAGGTCGAGATAGGCTGCCGAGATGCGTTCGGCGAGGCTGAAGCCGGCGTTGTGGGCCGATGCTGCCTGGATTTTCGCAACGAGCTCGGCAGGGATGGTGTCGCCGGTTACGTAGTGGTGGGCGTAGACGTTGAGCAATTCAGGTTCGAGAGCCCAGTGCTCGGTGATTTGTGAGGGGAGCTCAACGAAGTCGCGGTCAACTGCTGTGCCTGATTGCGATTTGTAGCGGGCACGAGAGAGCATACCGTGGAGGCCGTGGCCAAATTCGTGGAACATTGTAGCCACTTCATCAAGAGTGAGCAGTGACGGCATATCGCCGGCAGGCTTGGTGAAGTTGCCGACGTTGTAGATAATCGGGCGCACGGCCAGTGTGTCGCCGAGTATGTAAGATGATTTCATCTCGTCCATCCATGCGCCTTGGCGTTTTGAGGGGCGAGAGAAGTAGTCGGTCATGAACACGGCCACGTGGTTGCCATCTTTGTCGGTCACTTCATAGACGTTAACGTCGGGGTGATATTTGGGTGCATCGGGGAGCTCGCGGAATTTCACACCATAAAGGCGCTCGGCGAGAGTGAAGATGCCTTTGCGAACGGAGTCAACGGCGAAGTATGGTTGCAGGTCGGCTTCGTTGAATGCATATTTTTTAGCACGCACTTTTTCGGCGTAGTAGTAATAGTCCCAAGGCTCGATTTTGAAGTTGCCACCCTCTTCGTCGACGATTGCCTGCATCTCGGCAACCTCTTCTTTCACGCGGTCAACGGTCGGTTTCCACACTTTCATCAGCAAGTCGATTGCAGCCTGAGGGGTGCCGGCCATGACGTTGTCAGTCTGATAAGAGGCGAAATCTTTGAAGCCCAGGAGCTTGGCTTTTTGTGAGCGCACCTTGAGAATGTCGTTGATGACGGGGATATTGTTGTTGTCGCCCGAAGATGCCTGCGAGGTGTAGCCGCGATAGATGTCGTGGCGGAGCTGGCGGTCGTCGGCCGATGAGAGCACGGGCAGACGTGATGGCGCATGAAGCGTGAAGGCCCATTCTCCTTCGTGGCCGCGGGCTTTGGCTTCTTCGGCAGCGTTGGCTACAACATTGGCGGGGATACCTGAAAGGCGGGTTGAGTCGTTGACGAATACCGCAAACTCATTGTTGGCCGCCAACAGGTTCTTGTTGAATTTGTTGTAGAGGTCGTTGAGCTGCAGGTTGAGACTCTTGAGGGTTTCTTTATCCTCAGCTGAGAGGAGGGCGCCGTTGCGCACAAACTCTTTGTATCGTTTTTCGATTGCGCGCTGTTGGTCTACGGGGAGCTCTACCGTGTCAGCCATCTCTTTGACTGCTTTGACGCGGGCAAAGAGGGTGTCGTTGAGCATAACGTCGTCGTTGAATTGGGCCACCATCGAGGAGATTTGCTCGTTGAGCTCTATAAGCTCGGGCGTAGAGTCGGCTTCGATGAGAGCGAAGAACACGCGCGAAACGCGGTCGAGTGTTGAGCCGGCCATATCCATAGCCAGAATGGTGTTTTCGAAAGTAGCCGGCTCGGGATTGTTGGCGATTGCCGAAATTTCCTCGCGGGCTTGCTTGATGCCTTCGGTGAAAGCCGGCAGGTAGTGGCCGGTTTCGATTTGGTCAAACGGCGGGATTTCAAACTCGGTGGAGTAAGGTTGCAAGAATGGATTTTCTGCTTCCATGTCAGTTTTTTTGCAGGAGGTAGAGCCCAAGATTGCGGCTGCTACCAATCCGGTTAACAGATAATTTTTCATTTGGTATGTGAATGATAAATGGTTTTTATTTTTCGTGTGTTGAGGCGCCATGTCGGGGAATTAGGTAGGTGGCGAATACGGGGTAGTGGTCCGACGACTTTATATCGCCTACTCGGATGTCCACGGGCTTGATATCGCCACCAAACATTATGTGGTCGATGTTGAAGTAAAATCGGTCGGCGTGATAGGTCACGACAGGTCCGACGCCTACGGCTGAATAAGTGTCTTTCAACCCCTGACGCCCGAGTATTCTCATGGCGTAGCAACCATTGATGTCGTTGAAGTCGCCGGCCAGGAGAGTGGCCTGGCGGTCAATGCCGTCGAGGGCATCTTCGAGCAGCGCTGCCTGGTCGGCCCGTTGGCGCATCGCACCGGCCACTTTGCGGTAGAGCTGTCGGCTCCCCGAGCGCCACGACACATCGCTGTCGCCCGAAGTCATCTGGTGGAAAATCAGCTTATCCTCTTCGTTCAGGCCGAGCGATTGCAGATGGACGCTGACGGCCAGCAGCTCCACATCGTTAACTATCAGCTTGGCTGCTTCAAAGCCACTATAATTCTGCTCGGGCTGCGGCAGCTCTACCCAGGTCAACGGATAGCGCGACAAAATCCCCACCATCTTCTCGTCGTTGAACATCGTGTAGGGGTAAATCTCGCCGATAGAGTCGATTTGCTCGTGGGTTAAGTGACGAATCGGCATGTCGCTCAGAAATCCGATTTCCTGCACAAACACCAGGTCGGCCCCGGAGTGGATTATCTGCGAGGCGGTGCGGTTGGTGTTGTCGGGATAGATGTCCTCGTCGTCGTGGAAGCCGAAGGTGTTGATGGTCATTACCTTGAAGAGAAAGGCAGAGTCGGCCGGAGCAACTTCCTCGGAGTGGAAAACGTTGAGGGGGCAATAGGCGTTGAAGCCCCCGATTGAGAGCAGGCAGACTATCCATTGCACAACCGACACTCGCCGCGCCACCCATAGATTGATGATAGCCGTGACGACGTTGGCCCCCAGCCAGCCAGGAAGGCTCATGGCGAGGATTGCCGGAATGGCGATAATGCGCGGATCGATCATCCCCCCTATGCCGGCAAAAAGGGTGACGATAGCGAGCAACACACATCCCGCTACCCACACCGCGAAGCAGGCGCGTCGCAGCCCGGCCGGTACTTTTTTTATTATATCTAATAGTTTTTGTTTCATTTAAGGGGATGTGTAGTGAAAAATAATGGATAATATTCAGGTTCGGCTTTTTGAACCGAACAGGCGGTTGCGCTCCGACGAGGTAAGCGATGCGAAGCCCGACTGCTTGAGTTTGGCAAGAATAGAGTCAATATCTGCTTCCGGCCCGGCCCCCTCCGGGTCGACGGCCGAGTCATCAACGCGCTTAAATCGCAGACGAGGGCGAAAAATGTTGAAACCGTGGCGCAGCAGTGCGGCAAACAACGCTCCCATTGCCATGCCGCCGAGATGGCTGACATGTGCGCCGGCGTTGCTCCCGGCCAATCCGAGTGCAAAGAGCGCTATCGCCGGAAGTGCAATCCATTTCAGCTTCACAAGGCCGAAACTGAGGAGGTTGACTTTTTGGTTTGGGAGGAGCAGGGCTGATGCTGTCAGAATACCGCTGACCGCTCCCGAGGCGCCGAGCAATAGTCCGTTCACTTCGGCCGTCAGCTCTCCTACGGTAATAAACGCTGCAGCCGCCACAACTCCACAAACAATATAGAGCAGAATGAACGTCACAGACGATAGGCGTTGCATCAGTGCCCGACCAAAGAGATATAGCGCCAACATATTGAATAGCAGGTGGAGAGGGTCATATTGCACCCACATATAGGTCAGCAGCGTCCAGGGGTGCATCAGTGTGGCGCTCCGGCAACTTTCAACCGACAGCATATCGATAACCGGATTGAGCAGATTGGCTCCAAACATATCGGCCACAGCCAATAGTCTGACCACGGCAAAGACGGCGATGTTAATCGCTATCAGCCGGGCTGGCATCGACAGGCTTCGCCAGCGGGCAATAATGTTGAGAGATAATGACTGCATTGAGAGGAGAGCGCTGCTGCGTTAAAGATTTTGAAAGGGGAAATGGCGGTTAGTAGCGAGGCCCCCCGAATATACCGCGCTTCTTCCAGATGAGAAGAATGATGAAGCCTATGAGCATACCGCCCAGATGAGCGAAGTGGGCCACGTTGTCGCCGGGGTTGTTGGCCAGCCCTTGCAGCAGTTCGATGGCGCCGTAGCCGATGACAAACCAGCGGGCTTGAATCGGCACCGGTATGAAGAAGAGATAGAGCGGTTGGCGGGGGAACAGGAAGCCGAAAGCGAGCAACACGCCGAACACGCAGCCCGAAGCGCCGATAACCGAGGTGTTGATATAAGAGTTGATAGCTCCGATAACGGGGTCGGCATAATTCATGCCGCGGGCAATGATGTCGGCGCCTTGGGTTTTGATAGTCTCCATGATGAGCGGAAGCTCGGCTGCCGGAAGTGCTGCCTGTTCTTTGGCAATCATAATCGCAAACACCCCTAACTGGATGAAAGCAGCGCCCAGGCCGCAGGAAATGTAGTAGAAAAGGAAACGCTTGGAGCCCATCACACGCTCCAGTGTCATGCCAAACATAAACACGGCAAACATGTTGAACAGCAAATGGAGGAAATCAACCTGCATGAACATGTAGGTGAACAGTTGCACCGGATTGAAGTGGGGCGATGAGAAATAATGCAACGCCAGGAGGTTTTCGGCAGCATCGTAGGCCGAGGGGGAGAACATCCGGGCTATGTTGAGAAAGGCCCAGAAGATGAGGTTCACCATGAGAATGTTTTTGGTAACCGGGGGCCAATATCTGAATGATTGGAAAATGTTCATATTCACTAAATGATGGTGTTGGGATTGCAAAAATACGAAAAAAAGCTGAGCAAAACAGGCGATTAGGGGCTAAAAGGAGCGATAACACCAAAAAAATCGATAAAAAAGCAATTTTGGCGAATATTTTTTTTGAAAAATAGTTGATAATTCAAAAATTAGCTTTAAATTTGCTCCCAAACAGAATATAACATTTTTTTTAATCTTAACCAATCATGAACAAGACAGAGCTCATCAACTCAATTGCTGAAAAAGCAGGCCTCACAAAAGTACAAGCCAAAGCCGCTCTCGAAGCTGCTATCGAATCAGTAGGCGAAGCCCTCGGTAAAGGCGACAAAGTGGCATTAATCGGTTTCGGTACTTTCTCAGTTGCAGAAAAACCTGCCCGCACCGGTATCAACCCCCGCACAAAAGAAAAAATCCAAATCGCTGCCAGCAAGAATGTAAAATTCAAAGCCGGTGCCGAACTCAACGGCAAAGTGAAATAATCTCCCCATAGAGAAAAATAATCTCCCCATAGAGAAATATACACTCTGCATAGAGATTTAAATACACTCTGCATAGAGATTTAAATACACTCCGCATAGAGATTTAGATATACTCCGGGCTGCTGATTTCCCCAATCAGCAGCCCGAGTCGCTTTCATCCAGTTGTTTATATCAACGTCATTGCCTTATTGCTTTCCTCGGAGTTTCTTTTGCTCGGCTTCGAAGGCTTCGATGAAGTGGATTTCGACCGGTGAAAGTTGATATTGGGTACGCTCGCGGAATTTCTCATACTCTGTGTCGGCTTTCAGTTTAGCCACCTCTGCCGATATGCTTCCGGCATGTGTGAGCAATTCTTTTCCTGACAGTGTGAGGAAGTCATCAAGTTTCTTAATCCAGTCTTTCATATACATTGGCACATGGCTCTTTGCCTGAAGTTCGGCAAAGTCAAGATAGAGGTTGACGATGCGGTTAAGCATATCAACTTCCTCCTCCGAAAGATAGTTCTTCGCAATCTCAGCCTCTTGTTTGGTTGGTAGTGCGCCGCGCCATGTAGTCAGACCCATAAAGTCGTTTTCGGCATTTGCTCTGTCATAAATCACTTCTGCGGCAGTATGTCCGTGAGCTGCAAAGTGCATCTTATTCTGCACCGTCTTAAAGAAATGCTGGGTTGTTTCTGTCCGAGGGTCATAGTCGATACTTAGGGCATATATTTCAAGAACCTTACGGTAGAACACCTTTTCCGAACTGCGTATATCGCGGATTCTCGCAAGCAGCTCATCGAAATAATTCCCATGTCCGGCATTTTTAAGCAGGTCATCGTTCAGGGCAAATCCCTTGATCATATACTCTTTCAGCACCTGAGTAGCCCACTGACGGAACTGAACGCCCCGATGCGAATTGACACGATACCCGACGCTGATAATCATGTCAAGATTATAGATAGGGATTTGGCGTTCTACCTGACGTTTGCCCTCAGTTTGAACTTGTGCAAAAAATGCACAAGTTGAATCGGGCTTCAATTCTC
>CAMWUH010000126.1 GCA_947177325.1 uncultured Bacteroidales bacterium | reverse complement strand
CTTTTATAATATGGCTTAAATCTAAGGGGTTTCATGTATCGGCAATAAACATGATTTTTCGCTCACGGATGGCAGAGAGCGGTTAGTTTTTATTGGCGCGCTTGCGCTCAAGTTCGTCAAGGATAATTTTGCGCAGGCGCAGGTGGTGGGGGGTAACCTCCACATATTCATCCTCTTTTATATATTCCAACGCTTCTTCGAGACTGAACACTACAGGCGGGATGATGCGGGCTTTGTCGTCAGCACCGGAAGCACGCATATTGGTGAGTTTCTTCGATTTGGTAACGTTGACCACAATATCATTGTCTTTGGCGTTTTCACCCACAACCTGGCCTGCATAAACTTCCTCTTGAGGGAAAATGAAGAAGCGGCCGCGGTCTTGCAATTTATCAATTGCATAAGCATAGGCAGTGCCACTCTCCATTGCAATCAACGAGCCATTGGTGCGACGCTCAATATCGCCTTTCCATGGTTGATATTCAAGGAAGCGGTGGGCCATGATAGCTTCGCCGGCAGAGGCGGTCAGTACGTTGTTGCGCAAGCCAATGATGCCTCGCGAAGGAATTTGAAATTCCATGTGAACGCGGTCGTTCTGTGAGGTCATCGACAACAAATCGCCTTTGCGACGAGTCACCATATCAATCATTTTCGAGGCGTATTCCTCTGTTACGTTGATAGTCAGCAACTCAACGGGCTCGCATTTAACGCCGTCAATTTCTTTTATGATTACCTGAGGCTGACCAACCTGCAGTTCGTAGCCTTCGCGACGCATGGTTTCGATGAGAACCGAAAGGTGGAGCACGCCACGACCATACACGGTCCACACATCTTCGTTATCGGCCTTGGTTACCCGCAAGGCCAGATTGCGGTCAAGCTCTTTGGTCAGACGGTCGGCAATGTGGCGAGAAGTAACATATTTGCCATCTTTGCCGAAGAAGGGGGAGTCGTTGATTGTGAAAGTCATTGACATAGTGGGCTCATCAATGGCTATGCGAGGCAAAGCTTCGGGGTTGTTGAAGTCGGCCACAGTGTCGCCGATTTCAAAGCCTTCAATACCAACTAAAGCGCAGATATCGCCTGACGATACTTCGCTGACCTTTTTGCGCCCCATTCCTTCAAAAGTGTGGAGCTCTTTGATGCGTTGTTTCACAACTGAACCATCTTTCTTGATCAGCGCTACATCCATGCCTTCGCGGAATGTGCCGCGGTGGACTCTGCCGATTGCGATACGGCCTACGTAGTTGGAGAAGTCGAGCGAAGTAATGAGCATCTGAGCGTCGCCTTCGTTAACCTCAGGAGCCGGGATGTAGTCAATGATTGCGTCAAGCACAGGCAGAATGTTATCGGTGGGGTTCTGCCAATCAGTCGACATCCAACCATTCTTGGCTGAGCCGTAAATTGTGGGGAAGTCGAGCTGTTCTTCAGTAGCGTCGAGATTGCACATCAGGTCAAACACCATTTCCTGCACCTCATCGGGGCGGCAGTTGGGCTTGTCAACTTTATTGATTACCACAACAGGTTTCAGCCCCATCTGTATAGCTTTCTGAAGCACGAAACGAGTTTGAGGCATCGGGCCCTCAAAAGCGTCAACCAAGAGCAAACAGCCATCAGCCATATTAAGCACTCGCTCTACCTCGCCACCAAAGTCGGCGTGGCCGGGAGTATCAATGATGTTGATTTTAGTGTCCTTATAATTGATTGAAACGTTTTTAGAGAGGATTGTAATACCTCGCTCACGCTCCAGGTCGTTGTTATCGAGAATAAGTTCGCCCGCATTTTGATTTTCGCGGAAGAGATGCCCGGCTAAAAGCATTTTGTCAACCAGTGTAGTTTTACCGTGGTCAACGTGGGCAATAATAGCAATGTTGCGAATGTTTTGCATAAATCTACGGCTTTTCAAGCTGCAAAGTTACAACTTTTTTAACAAATCTCAATCACTACCTTCAAAAAATATTCCCATCCTCTTTCTCTACCCACTTTCGGCGATTTTAAAAAAACAAATTGCTCATTGAATTGTTATGATTGTCAGAGCTTATCGTGCTCCATAATTCACACTATTTTTTCAACCTGTCATATATGAGCGAGATTAAAGTATTAAACAACGGCGCAAAATTTACTCACGCCACAGTTGGTGCCCTCAAAAGTTTTGAAGGCAAACAATTCGTAAAAGACGCTACCGGCGCCACCTCATGCGAAATTTCATTCGGCACACTCCCTACCGGAGCTGAAGTGCCTTTCTTCCACAGTCACAAGGCAAACGAAGAAAACTATATTATCCTATCAGGCTCCGGCCGTTTTCAAGTGGATACCGAAGCATTTGATGTGGCTGAAGGTTCCGTAATCCGCGTAGCTACCAACTGCGACCGCAATATCAAATGTACATCTGCCGAGCCTATGGTCTATATTTGCATTCAAGCTAAACAAGGCTCTCTCGGAGGCTACACAATGACCGATGCAGAAATCACCGAGCGCCAAAATCTCATGTAAAAATACTCGGTAATTAACACATAAATCCCTCACAATATCTATGCCATAGGCAAGTTGTTGCGAGGGAATTTTTTAACAATTGGTTACTACTTTTTGGCTTTGAAGTGGCAGGAATTAATGTGGTCATCGATAAATCCGGTAGCTTGCAAAAATGAATAGCAAATTACAGTGCCGAAGAATCTAAATCCTCTTTTGCGCATATCCTTACTGATTGCATCGGAAACGGGCGACGATACAGGGATAGCAGCCATGTCGGGTACATCATTAACCACCCGCCGCTTGTCAGGGAAGAAGCTGATAATATAGTTGTAAAACGACCCGAATTCCTCTACAATTGATTCAAAAAGCCGTGCATTAACTATTGCAGCATGAATTTTGCGGCGATTTTTTATTATCCCGTCAAATTGCATTAATCGCTGTTCATCCTCCTCTGTCATTTGGCCTACAAGTTTGCAGTCAAAATTATGGAAAGCCTCCCGATAGCCGGTGCGCTTGCGTAGAACCGTTATCCACGATAAACCCGCTTGAGCGCCTTCCAGTGTAAGGAATTCAAACAAAGTGCGGTCGTCAGTTACGGGCCGACCCCATTCTTCGTCGTGATATTTCACATACAGGGGGTAGGTGCCACACCAACTGCATCGGTTCAAATCGTCATTCTGTTTCATAATCCAAGGATGTGATGATAATGATGATAATATTCATAAAAAACGGACCTCTTTGAACAAGGCGGTCCGTTCTCTATTTCCAGAGTATATTTAATATTTTAGATAAATTAGAGAAGTTAGTCGGGGTCGATACTGATGAAAGAGCCGTCGTGGCTGAAAATGAGATCAACAGCGTTGGTAAGCTCAACGTCATAGCCTTGGCTAATGCGAGAAATTTCGTTGATGCCGTAGCCGGGATATGCTGTTTCGATGTATGCATCGATTTGAGCGGGATAGAAACCGGAGGGGATGGTTTGACCTTGCGGAGCATCAACATCAGTCCATTCGCCTGACTTGGTGAAGTCAACTTTATGGCCGTTGGCCAATGTAACTTCATAGTCATCTTTATCTTTGGTCGTGGTTACTATCTTAACTGTTGGATAATAGGTGTCGAGAAATGTTTTGGCCGTAGTTGGTAGTTCCGACGGGTTAACGGGTTCATCTTTGTCATCGCTACAACCGGTGAAACCGACAGCAGCAATAGCAATGAGCAATGCCGGGATAAATTTAAGAAACTTTTTCATAGAGAGAGGATGTTAAAGGAATTAGATGATTATAAGATTAGTCGTCGTATTTGACGAAGTTGCCTTGAGAGTCAAATTTGATATCGATACCGTTGGAGAGTTCAACTTCATAGCCACCGCGTTCTTTATCGATGCCTACGATTTTTTGACCTGAGTGATTTTTCTTAACATAGTCGGTCATGCCTTTCAGAACAAAGCCGGAGGGAACAGCTTTGCCACGACCTACTTCCACGCTTTTCCAGTTTCCTGATTTATCAAACGAGATTTCTGAGCCATCGGTCATAATGACTTCGAATTCAGTAACTTTTCCGAGAGTTTTTTCAATTTTGACTATGCTGACTTTAGATTTGAAATTATTTGTCAACGTGGTTTGAGCGGCTTGAGGGAGCGCTGAAGCATCGCGGGCATAAGTGTCGCGAGCCGAAGAAACTAAGGCAACTCCGATAAAGGCCATAAACGAAAGGAAAATTTTCTTAATCATAATATTAGAGTTTAGAGGTTAGGAAAATTATATTTTGTAACTTTAAAACACATAAAGAAATATAGGTGTTCAGTGGGTGGGGCGCCTATTTTATTGATAGATACCACTTTTAACACTTTTGTGTTAATTTCCCATGCGGTAAGCGGCAATACGGTCAGCAAAGTTATGACGCAGCGACGAGCTGTAGAGCCACGGCTCTGCCCCGTGGTAGTCGCCAACGTTTAGAATGTTTAGAATGTTAGGGAGAGTTGAGCCGTCATATCCCTCGACTACAAGCACTTTGGCAGTGGGGTGGAGCGTGACGATGATAGTGTCGTCGAGTGTGGCGGGAGTTGCGTCAGTGACCCAGTTGACCGGATTAATTGCCATGACGTTGGGCTCGCTCACGATAGGCTTTGTGTATCTGACCTCAGAAACGGAGTTATAGCAAATGGTTACTCCGGTGTCAGTTGCGCCCTCGGCAGCTTTGATCCAAGGAGCAGTGATTGTGTCGGCCGGCGTAATCTTATAGCCCATGACGTAGGCGGCAATCATTCGCGATTGCAAGCTGTCGGGCATCGTTTTCATCAGCTCCACTACTGATTTTCCCCCTTGGCTGAAGCCGGCTAATATAAATGGCCGTTCAGAGTTGAAGTTATGAATAAAGTGGTCAAAGGCGTGCTTTACATCGGGAAACGATAGAGCAAAGTAGCGGCTATTGATGGTGTCTTCGTTGAGTGTGGCCCAAGTGTCGAGCGTTACATGGCGATAGAACGGTGAGTAGAAATTATTTCCGGGCGACATATAGTCGGCGACCCCGTCGATTTCGATTTTCATATCCGCTCTATGGTCGGGGCGTGAAGGGTCGGCGTAGTGACATATTAGCCCGTCGGGGGTAGTCCAGTCATATTCCCATGTAGATGGCACATAGAAAACATCGGCCCCTTCGCCGGTAACGTCGTTACAGTAATTTACCCACATAAGGTCGGTGGCATAATCCGGCTCGGCGGGAATATAAGTGGCCTCAAGGGATGGAGCGGCAGCATAAGAGTCATCACAAGAAGTGACCCCAACCATTAACAATGGCGCCACCATCGCTACAATACCTCGAGCTATCATTAATTGAAGCTTATCGCGCAGCATAATCCATAAGCATTGAAATCATGCTAAAAGATTTAGAAATAAGTAACTATCGAATTAAGGCTATTTCAATTTAGAGTACTGCTCGTCGGTGACGGGTTGGAGCCAAACGTTCTCTGTCTGTTCGCCGGGAATTTCAAACGCGAGGTGGGCAAACCAGCTGTCAGCAGTTGCTCCGTGCCAGTGTTTTGTATTGGCGGGGATATGGATAACAGTGCCGGGTAAGATTTCAACCGGTTCTTTCCCTTCCTCCTGATACCATCCGCGACCGGCAACACCTACAAGCATCTGGCCTCCACCTTTCGCTGCTTTATGTATGTGCCAGTTGTTGCGACAACCGGGCTCGAAAGTAACGTTGAAAAAGGGTATCTGCTCCAGCGAAATAGGGGCGAGATAGCTATTGCCGGTGAAATATTGCGCGTATGCCGAATTTGGCTCTCCAATGGGGAAAATCATCTCGCGACCGAAAGCGGCTTTGGCATCTTCGCCATTTATGTCGTCGGCCCACACATCTTTAGCCAAGCGGAACGCAGCCCATGCTTTAGGCCAACCGGCATAGAAGGCGATATGGGTGATAATTTCAGAAATTTCCGTGCGGGTAATGCCGTTTTTCTTAGCTTCCTGAAGATGATATGTGAGGCTACTGTCAGTAATGCCCTGAGAAATGAGGCAGGTAAGGGTGACGAGACTGCGGTCGCGAAGCGAGAGAAGATCGTTGCGGCTCCATACTTCACCAAAAAGAATGTCGTCGTTGAGGTGAGCAAATTCGGGAGCAAATTCGCCGAGAGCGTCGCGTCCGGCTGTTTGAATAATTTTCTGTTGTGCCATAATGTTTGATGTTAACAGAGATATAACGATCAGTAATAAAATTTTTTTCATGTCATGAATGTGATTTTCCACAAATTTACAAAAAAAGCAATAAATGGCAAGATCCCAAATTTCAAATCTTGCGATTTATCAATTATCATTCATGTTATTTAGCGATTGTATCGTTAAATCGAGCCGTTGAGCGCAGGTTTACGGTTTTACTATAAAGAGCGTCAATTCAAACGCCCGTCTATACTTATATGTTCACACCTCAAATTTGTTAAAATTCGCTGAAGATTTTGCAAAATAGTTTTTTATTTTTATTTTTGTCAAGTAGCTCTACCAATATATTCATAAAAGACTTTTTTATTATTGGTAGTAAACTAACATTTTAAGATTGAAAGCGTTACTAACTGCTCTTTTGGGGCTTTCTGAAACCTGGAAAATTTCATTTGCAGTCAAAAGGGAGCAAACAGTAGATGCCTTGTAGATATGTATCGCATGCTTTAATTAAGA
>CAMWUH010000125.1 GCA_947177325.1 uncultured Bacteroidales bacterium | reverse complement strand
GGATAAGCCATTTCGCTCTATTATCGTCCAACCCGGCAATTGCAATCTTTCCCACCGCAGCATTATCTGTTTTCTGAAAAAATTCAAGTCAATCAGTGATAGTGACACTATCGTGATTGATTGCGACGATTTCTCTGCTTGGAGAGTGGCCGGCAACATCTACAGTACGGCTGCCGAGGACCTTTACACGGCTCCCCGAAGATTTAAAAATGTGGTTTTACTAAATTCAGAGCGTTATTTCGGTCGATACATTCTTGGCCAATTAATCGACAAACTTATCGACCTCGCCGAAGCTAACATTATCATCCACACCAACTGTCCCAATCTTATTGCACCCTGTAGTGCAGTTTACTCGGCCGAGTCAGGCCGGGGCGATCATGACCCATTGACGGTTACTGAAGGTAAGGTCTATGACTCCGGCCGCTATCATCGAGCCGGCTACGGCTGTAGCGACCGACGTGGGCAAGCGACTCTCCGTAATGAATTGGCGCAAACTCACCCGGCCCTGCTCTGCAATCATATTGAGCAGCAGCTCTTCGTGCCGGCTGTAGCGAAGCAGATGCCCGTCAATCCCTGCGGGCTCACCGCTGCGTGCGGCAAGCCATTCAGCCGGAGCAGCGATGTTTTCATCCTTTACCCTGATATAGGCCTTGAGCGTGCCGTCATCTTCCTTCACGCTGACGGGGGTTGCCGAGGGGGCGATTTCAGCTTTGACTACGATAACCCCCGGGTCAACCTTATAGGCCATAAAACTTACTTCTACTGACGGTGAACAATATATATGGCCCGCAGCTTCAACCATGTAGATATCCTCTTCGTTGCGCACTCCGGCAGCAACGCCGTTGTCCTTAACCCCAATAAGCAGGCGGCCTCCTTTGTGATTGGCAAAGGCTGAAATGGAGCGTGCTATCTTGCGCGCATCAGAGATGAGAAATTTAAAATCCTGCGTGTCGTGTTCCCCCTCGGCAATAAGTGAGGCTATGTAGTTACGCCCTCTGATGGCTGGTATATCTTTCATAACAAACTGATTGTAGGGTCGTAGTAGCAAGCCACGGCCGTGGTCACGCCGGGTAGTTAAGATTGTCGGGGGTGATGTTGGTGAGCGTTTCGAGAAATCGGCGGGCTGCTTTTCGGGCTTTGTCAAGGTCCATAAATGAGTAGTTGCCGCAATCGCGTGGCGTGGCTCCGGGAATTTCGCCGTCAAACTCGGCTACAAATTCCATCGCCTCCGTCATTAACCCTACAAGCTCTGCCGGCTCCCGGTCTCCCTGCAATATGAGGTAATTGCCTGTAAGGCAGCCCATCGGGCCCCAATATACCACCTTTGAGGCCCACTCCGGGTGGTTGCGCAGATAGGTGGCTACGAGATGCTCCATGGCGTGGAGGGCGCGCGGATCAAGCGCATCCTCGCGATTGGGGCGGGTCAGGCGTATGTCGTAAGTCGAGATTACATCCCCTGAGGGCGTCACGTCGCGGCGCGACAGGTAGATGCCCGGCTCCAGCGTCAGGTGGTTAACGCAGAAACTGTCGATTTTTTTCATATTTCGTCAGTTGTTTGAGTGCCAAGCTCCCGGAGCAGATGGCTGAGGATGTCGAATGTTTGACGAGGTGCGGCTTCCCAGAAGTTGTCATATTGGGCGGCGTTGTCATCTTCGTGGCCGGGGGTGTCTGATACCACTCTGATTGATATGAAGGGCGTGTGAAGTTTATGGCAGGTGTGGGCAATAGCGGCCGACTCCATATCAACGGCCATCACGTCGGGGTAGAGCTCGATGATGCGGCTAAGGTCGTCGGGGCGGCTCACGAATATGTCGCCCGAGGCTATCAGGCCCTGGTGGAGATGCTCCCCGGGAATCAATGCCTGAGCGGCAAGCAGAGCGCTATCGGGGGTGAAGAATTGAGGCGCGTCGGTTGCTTGACCCATAATCGTACCCGGTCCGCACCACACATCGTGATAGGCCACACGGTCGCCCACAACAACGTCGAGCACTTGCGCTGCGCTCCCGGTGCCTCCGGCCACCCCGGTGTTAATAACCAGGTCGGGTGCAAATTGCTTGATCATCTCCGACGCGGCCAAAGCGGCATTTACTTTGCCTATGCCTGATTTCATAACCACAACTGAGTTGCCGGCTACGTCGCCTAAATGAAATTCAATTTCGTTGATGGAGGTTGTGCGGGAGTCAGTGAGCAGCGGTAGGAGCAGTTGCAACTCCTTGTCCATTGCCACGATTATGCCTATGTTCATGATGCTTTATGGTAGATTTACATAAATAACGCGCGCCGACGGCCATAAAAAAGCACGATTGAGCGCTGTATTGCAAATGTAGCAAAAAAACGTCAATCGTGCAAATATGTCTGTTAGGGCCGGTCTAAGCAATGTCTTTAGAATTTAGACCCGGGTCTAAGCAATGGCTTTAGAATTTACCTTTTATGGCGTTGATAGCGCCTTCGTAGTCGGGCTCGTTGGTGATTTCGTTGACCAGGTCGCGGTAGATGATTTCACCTTTGGGATTGATTACGATAACGGCGCGGGCGAGCAATCCGGCAAGCGGACCGTCAACTATCTGCAACCCGTAGTTTTGTGCAAACGAGGGTGAGCGGAAAGCTGAAGCGGGAATTACGTCTTTCAGGCCTTCGGTAGTGCAGAATCGGCCGGCGGCAAACGGCAGGTCCATCGAAACGCAGAGCACCACGGTGTCGGTCAGCCCTGATGCCTCTTTGTTGAATTTCCTTACCGACATAGCGCAAACCGGAGTGTCGAGTGAGGGAAACACATTGAGCACAATTGTTTTGCCTTCAAAATCCTTAGGGGTGATTCCCTTGAGCTCGGGAGTTAAGAGGGTGAAGTCTGGGGCTTTTGTGCCTACTGCGGGGAGTGAGCCGTAAGTGTGAAATTCTTGTCCTTGAAAAAATACTGTTTCCATAGTTAGAGAGAGTGTTTGTTAATTTCGTGAGAGTTAGTTGTTTTAGGTAGTTCAAAGCGTGCGCAGCTATAGCGGGGCGTATCTTATTGTATATCTATAACAAAATCCGGCAGCTGATTGTTGACTTCGCTGAGAGTGACATCCTCATCAATTGCAACCGTGTTGACCACGCGCCCGTCGCGGCCAACGAATATCAGCGTCGGGAATTGCCTGATTCCCAAGTCGCGAATCATGGAGCGGGCCGATATGAGGGTTTCCTCACCGGCGCGTGCCTCCCCTACGATTTCTTCAGCGGTATCAATATCGTTGGAGCGGAATGTGAAGATGAGGTTGATTGCACCTCCGGCTCCCTTGACTGCTCCATTGACCGCTCTGAGGGTGTTCACGATTTCGGCAGCCGAGTCAGGGTCGCAATCGCCGAGAACTGCGATGATGGTGGGCGCGGCAAGGGCTTGCCCGCGCTCGTAGCTGTAGCGCCCACCCCACACCGTTGGCGCTGAAAATGCAGGCAACGGTTCTCCTTTCAGTTGGTCAACCGTCAGAGTGGCTGCCCGCCGGCGTCCGAACTCTTCGGGATAGCGCTCGGCAAGGGCTTGCTCCGTTAGCGCGGCAGGAAGTGCTGTAGCGGCCCGGTTGTAGCGTGCGCTGACAGTTTGCTCGGCGATTGTGCCGGGATTATTCTCTATCAGCATCGACTGCGGTTGAAAGTCGGCGGCATCAAATGCTATGGCTATGTTGCGGGCGGTCAAGCCTTTAACGATTTCCGAGACTTTGACATTGATGCGCTGCCCTGAACTGCTGATTTCGGATTGGTAGCGCTCGGGGTCGGTTGCGAATTGGCGCAGCTGAGCGGCGATAGACGTCGGGAGCAGCTCGGCAAATTGAACCATTCGGTGCAATCCCCCGCCGGCGGTGAACACAGTGGAGTCGGCCGGCAGATGATACTCATTGAGTCGGCCGTTGGCATAGCGGTACAGGTTGCCGCGGTCGTATGCGGTGAAGCCCCGGTTTATTTCCCGATTGTTGCGGTTGCCGCTGTCGGAGTCGGCGTTGAGTTGCCACTCGATCAGGTAGCCCGGAGTTCCTAAAGGGTCGTCGGCAGCCGTGTCAAGGCTGAAGATATTGATTGAGTAAGTTATGTCGTCGGCTGCAGCCGGGAGTGTGACGATGTAGTCAACCGAGGCGGAGTAGGGGGTGAGCGAATCGACTCGTGCGGCTATGTCGGTCAGCGACGGAGTTGTGGCGAAGACCGTTAGCGAGGCAAGGAGAGCGGCGGAGAGAAAGAGGCGTTTCATAGTTTCATAGTTGTCAGTGATGTTCATGACAGGCCGCGGCGTTAGGGTTGGTCAATGAGCGGGAGGCAGCGGATAAAGTAGTCGCGGGCCTCTCCCCAGGGGAGATACAGGCGGTCGTCGTTGGGCAAAATAGGTATGGGGCGCTCGTTGAGGTCGAGGCGCACGTAGTATTTCCCGCTCTTGTTCTTAAACAAAATCAACTGCAGGTTGGCGGCCATAGGTGAGAGGTCGAAGTCGCGCCAGTGAAGTCCCACGGTGTCGAAATAGTTGGTCATGTAGTAGCCCCCGCGCAGGCGCATCAGCGAGATGAGAGGCAGAATGGTTTCGGCATGGCCGAAACGGAGCGCCACGGTGATGTCGGCGCGACCGCTGACGGCGTCGTCGGTAGTATCGATGATGTCGAGCAGAAGTTTCGAGGCCACGTCGGCCGGCTCTGTGGAGAGGGTGTTGGCCGAGCGCTCCAGGTAGTGTTTGAGGTTAAACACACTCCAGCAGGCATTGTACTCCTCCGGGGAGAAAAAAGGCGCGGAGTCAACCATGCGCCCCATAGAGGGGAAGCCGGCTATGACGAAATATTCAGCCATCGTCAGCTTCAGGGCGTCGGGCTTGGTCAGCGGATAGTTTTCGCCGAGCACCCGCTTGATTGGGGTAGCAGAGAGTGTGGCTGCCATATAATCGTTGTAGGGCGTTTCCCATACTTTCCCCTTCAGATAGGCTTGGAAAGCGCGGTCGTTTTCCCAAGGGCGCATCAGCGGATTGTTCTGGCGGCCGGCCGAGGTGTAGATTTCAACCTTGTTGTTGAGTCGCATAAGCTGATGGGTGAACTCATACATGCTCATCACGCAGCGAGGCACGTAGCTCGACAGGGCGTCGACCCTTCCGCCGGCAAACAGGTTGGGAAACGTCTGATACATTCGCGAAGCAATGGCGCGTTGCTCTGCCATACCAAGCGAGTCGAGAGCGCCCCAGCGGCCGGTGCATTGGCTGATTACGCCGTTGGTGAGCTTAAGGAGTTGTCGCCCTTCAGGGGTGATGGTGCCTAAGGAGTCGGCTTTGAGAAGGGCGCGCTGCAGCTCAAGAGTGTTTTTGTCGGACGACGGAAAGCGGGCCCCGTGTCGGCCCACGTGATTGATGAACACCGGAGTGAGTGAGTCGGGTGTAGCTACGCGGCGTTCAGGATTGGGATAGGGTCGGAGAGTGCCCGAGCAGTCGAGCCGGTCATATCTGGTAGCCGAGGGGTCTTGAGCCGAAGCGGCGAGCAATGTCAGCAGAATGGTCAGTGCAGCAAAAAAATAGCGACGCATGGGGAATATTTTATGGGAAAAGCGGGGGATATTTTGAAATAAATAGTTTACTTTGCAGAGAATAAAGCTTGCATTGCCGCCTTAAGAGCATGCATTGCAGATTATGTTATAAAGAGTGTCGGGGCTGTTGTCGGCCGTGCTTTGCCGCCCCTACAACCTTTCTCCGCAACTTCAAATATAGCAATTGATGACATCATTACCAAATATTCAACAATTAATTAATCAAAATAGATTACAGGAGGCGATTGCCGAGCTCTCCAAATTGATTGCGCTGAGTGAAAATGCCGATGCTTCCGTTGAGCTGTCGGGCGCAGACCGAGAAGAGCGTCTTGAGGCAACAGCGCCGCTCGATGAGCTTTATTATCGGCGGGGTCGGTTGTTTTGGCAGTCGGGCAATCATGGGGCAGCCGTGAGCGATTATGAAAGGGCTGTTGAGAATAACCCTCAATCGCCCGCAGCGACCGCCCTGGAGCTTGCCCGGGATGTTTTCAATTATTTCAATCCCGATTTGTTGAATCCCTGAGAGGAGGGGAGAGGGGGATAGAATGAGATAGTTGATTGATTCAGACAAGGAGAGCTTGCCAATGTGAGGGAAAAACATCGTCCACACTTTCAGCGTGGACGCAGCGACTCTTCTTACTTGCTATCCTCGGACTGCGTCCGAGGTTTGGCATAAACATCGCTGCTTCGCAGCTCTACTCGCCTTTGAGCTACGAGCCTATAAGGAGTGGGGATAAGCCTAATAAGGCTAATAGGCCTAATAGGCCGTATGGCTCTATAGGGGAACGGGTGAGGAAGGTGGAATGGGCAGGGTGGGTAGGTGCAACCTCTACGAGGTTGATTTGCTCTTTTGGCTTGGAGAGCCCCACGAAGACTCGGGCCTGGAGGCCCTCGCGTATCGTGGGGTTTTCTTAGGGTGTATCCGCTCCGCGGATGTAAGATGGGCGAATAAGCCGAATAGGCCGAATAAGGCCAATAGGGCGGATAAGCCCAATAAGGCCAATAGGGCGAATAAGCCGAATAGGCTGAATAAGGCCAATAGGGCGGATAAGCCCAATAAGGCCAATAGGGCGAATAAGATGTATAAGGCGTATAAGACGGATAAGACGGATAAGGCCAATAGGGCGAATAGGGCGTATAAGACGTATAAGGCGGATAGGGG
>CAMWUH010000124.1 GCA_947177325.1 uncultured Bacteroidales bacterium | reverse complement strand
GTAATAGAAATATAGTCTTCGCCGATAGCTTCCTTTTGTTTGTTAATATTTTCGGCTAAAAGAGGTGATGGCTTAAAGAGTTCTGCAAAATTTTTGCTGAAATTTTCGCGGTCGATATGCGATGGCGAGTAAACGTGGACTTGCTTTTTGCCTGTGTGGGCTATACGCTCAAGAAGTCGCCACTGATTGTTGACGTTGTGATTATTGTTGACAAACAACGGAGTTGCGAAGCGTGGGTCGTAAACTACCTCTTTAGGGTCGATGCGCCAATCAATTGTGGCGGGCTCCAGGAAGGTGCTCAATCTGAAAGGATAAGTCCAGTTGATTTTAAAATCAAGCCCACGCTTTTTGCAGACCTGATATGAAGATATGGCTCCCCAAATTCGGTCAGACAGGCCCCCATGAATAAACCGGCCGTCAATCATGAATATTACGGCTTGCTTTACGTTGTCGCCATTTAGCTGAGGGTCAATACTATAATATTTTTTGCGATAAGAGCGTTCACGCAATTTTGCAAGCATCATCGGCGCAAAATAGGTGCGTTTTATAAAGCCGGGAGTATGGTCAATCAGAAACGACATAGATTATGTATTTTTAAACTACAAAGTTAAGCAATCTTATCAAAAAATCAAAATTCACTTTTTGAGGATAGCTTAATTTGAGGGGCTACGCTCCTTCATCACAAGCCAAAAATCTCCCGACGATAAGCATCCTCAGCATTAACAAATATTGGGGAACCGGGTCTTAAACAATTCAACACTCGGGGGTGTTTATAAGTTATCACCCTAAAAACTTTTTTATGCTATGAAACGCACGTTTTCAATTATTGCCATTGTCGTAGCCGCTATGTGTGGCTCAACAGTTTCGGCTGACGCTCATTTCTGGCTCACAACTGAGGGCTCAGGGATAGAAATATCAACCGGCGACGGCCATCAAACACCTCCGCCGCCCCCTCCCGGTCAGCATCCGAGGAAACCTGCTCCGAAACATGGCCCGAAGAAGCCGAAACATCATGCCAAACATAATAAAAAACATTGTGGCAAACACCATGGCGTGCCCGGAGGCGGTCACGGTCATCAAACCCCTCCGCCACCTCCTCCCGGTCCGCAACCACGTCGCTAACAGCACTGACTCAGACTTCTTTCCCCGGAATTAACGCCTTTTGTGGGCTGTAACTTATAAAGCTCCCTATCTATGCCGATTGCATTAATAGGGAGCTTCTTCGTTAGGTTTGCTATTCAGCGGTTATTTGTAGAGGAAACGCTTGATGGAGCGTTTGGGTGTTTTGACAAATTCGTTGGGGATTAGCTCGATGGCTGTGATTTTTTCGTAAGGGGCAACGATTTTATTAAGTTCGATGCGGTTGTTTTCCATCAGAGGCGGGAGATCTTTAACGGCAAGGTGTTCTTTGTCCATCTGGTCATAGTCAGGGTAGACGAGGGCCACAAGGCCGTTAGGTCGCTCAACAACCAGGCTTTCGGCCACGAAAGGCATGTTGTTGAGTTTTGACTCTATCTCTTCGGGGTAGATATTTTGGCCGGTGGCTGACAGAATCATTGTTTTTGAGCGACCTTTGATAAAGAGGGTACCATCGGGGGTGCGCGTGCCCATGTCGCCGGTGTGTAGCCATCCGTCAATCAGCACGGCATCTGTTGCCTCTTGATTTTTATAGTAACCGAGCATCACGTTTTGACCGCTGACACATATTTCGCCCGGAATGGTTTCGGGATCGTCGCTGTCGATGCGTGAGTGCATTATGCCCGGCAATGTCTGTCCACACGATTGAGGAATGAACTGACGCCATGGGGTGTAGCTGATAAGCGGGCCACACTCGGTCATGCCATAACCAACGGTGAAGGGGAATTTGATGCGGTGAAGAAATTCCTCAACCTCTTTATTGAGCGGAGCGCCGCCAACAATAACTTCCTCAAATTCGCCACCGAATGCTTCGACCAATTTGTTGCGAATTTTGGAGTAGATTGCTTTGTCGAGTAAAGGAATGGCCAACGCCCAGCGCATTACCTGCTTGGTTATCATCGGCACAATTTGCTTTTTGTAGATTTTCTCTAATATTAGTGGCACTACCACTATCAAATTAGGCTTAACTTCTTTCATGGCCTTGACCAAGAGCTGCGGGGTTGGCAGGCGGCCGAAGAGAGTTACGTGAGTTCCGACAGCCAATGGTACAAGCATATCAAAGGCACAACCATAAGCGTGGGCCAGGGGTAGGAACGACAGCGCTCGCGACCCCTGATAGTGTAATCGCGAATTAATGCCAAACACAACGTTGCCGGCTAAATTATTGAGCGAAAGCATGACGCCCTTCGAAAAGCCGGTAGTGCCCGAGGTGTAGTTGAGCACGGCCAAAGAGTCGGCAGGCCGGGTAAGGTAATTTATTGACTCGGCCGAAAAACCTTTTTTGAAGCGTGCTTTGAATTTTCGAGTTAAGTTTTTCAGAGTTTTTTCAATTACGGCCTCGTTGTCATCGCGTTCATAGAGCAGCTTGCGGCGGTCGAGCGAAATGATTGCCATGACCTTAGGGAGTGATTCAGGCTCGATGTGCTCAAAAATGGAGTCGGCGACAAAGAGCAGTCGGGTTTCGGAGTGGTTGATGATGTGTTGTGCATCGGTAGGGGAAAACTCAGCCAGGATTGGAACGATGACGGCTCCGTAGGTCAACGTAGCCATAAACACAGTTACCCACGTGGCGCGATTGCGCCCCATTACGGCAATCTTATCGCCAGGCTTTATGCCGGCAGCCTCGAAAAGAATGTGCAGGCGTGCTATGCGCTTGGCCAACTCTCCGTAGGTTATAGTTGAAGCTTTGTCGCCATAGTCGGTCAAAGCGGGTAAATTGAAGTTGTCTCGAAAGCTATTTGCGTAGATAGTTGTAAGGTTGGTGTCGTTCATGATCAAAATAGATGCAATTAGTTGAAACAGATGATGCAGACCTGTATGGTCTGCATCATATATAACGCCATAGCGATGATAAATGTTCTGAATGAGGTTGTTAGCCTTTCGTTATCGGAATATCAAGCAGGGGATGTAATTACTTGACACTCCCGATCAGTGGCCTTTTACCACCTTGAAGCCGGCTTCGGTCAGAGCGCGTTTAACTTGCTCTACGTGGTCGTGGTTGCGAGTTTCAAGCTCAACGTGCAAGGCACAAGAGTTAATTGGACCTGTAGCTTTGCTGCGCTCGTGGGTAACGGCAATGACGTTTCCTCCTTCGCGAGCGATAATATTGCAAACGGCCGACAGTTGGCCCGGCTGGTCAACAAGCTCGAGTGTCATGGTTGACATGCGGCCGCCAACTGCCATACCGCGAGTGATAACACGGTTGAGGCTCGTAACGTCGATGTTACCGCCCGAAACGAGGCACACCACTTTCTTGCCGTCAACCGGCAGCTTATTGAACATCACGGCGGCTACCGGAGTGGCCCCGGCGCCTTCGGCAATCAGTTTCTGTTTTTCAATAAGGGCGAGGATGGCGGCTGAGATTTCGTCGTCGGTAACGGTTACGATTTCGTCGACGTATTGGCTACACATTTCAAAAGTGTTGACTCCGGCCTCCTTCACGGCAATGCCGTCGGCAATTGTTGAAACAGAGTCGAGCCTGATGCGCTCCCCTTTTTTCAATGCCTGCTCCATAGATGAGGCTCCGGCAGCCTGAACGCCATAGACTTTAACGTCGGGACGGAGGGTCTTTACTGCGAAGGCCACGCCTGAAATCAGACCGCCACCCCCCACGGGCACTACGATGGCTTCAACATCGGGCATCTCTTCGATGATTTCCAATCCGATGGTGCCTTGTCCGGCAATCACTAACGGGTCGTCGAAGGGGTGGACAAACGTGAGGCCCAGCTCGTCGCGGAGTTCAAGGGCGCGGTTGTAGGCGTCGTCGTAAACGCCGGGCACCAGCACCACTTCGGCTCCCAATTTCTTGGTAGCTTCGATTTTTGAAATGGGAGCGCCGGCGGGCAGGCAAATCAGTGCCCTGATGCCATTGTGTTTCGCTCCAAGCGCAACACCTTGCGCATGGTTACCGGCCGAGCAGGCAATAACGCCGCGTTGCTTCTCCTCGTCGCTAAGCTGTGAAATCTTGTAGTAAGCTCCGCGAAGCTTAAACGAGCCGGTGTGTTGCAAGTTTTCCGGCTTAAGATATAATTCACATTTAGTTGAAATGTCGGTCGGGCCAATCAATTTGGGGTGACGCGCAACATCTTTCAGCACCTGTTGCGCCTTATAAATTTCACTAATTTTAAGGTCAGTGTTCATTTTAGAGAATGATATAGATTGATTTTTCGGCAAAATAAATAAATATTCAGCTTAAAAACAAAAAAAATTGTAACTTTGCAATCGTAAGCACGCCCGGGTAATTGAGCTCGGCTCCAAAATTTACCTAAATCACAATTTTTACATAATAAGCCATGAACGTTCTCGACCGTTTTTTGCAATACGTTAAATTCGACACTCAAAGCGACGAATTAACTAACCTTACTCCCTCAACCCCCGGCCAAATGATTTTTGCCCGTCATCTCTACGACCAGCTTGTGGAGATGGGCCTCGAAGATGTTACGCTTGACGATAACGGCTATTTGATGGCCACCCTTCCGGCCAACACTTCGCGCACCGATGTTCCCACCATTGGCTTTATAGCCCACCTCGATACATCGCCCGATATGTCGGGTCATCACGTTGCTCCTCGCATCGTCACAGCCTACGATGGCAACGATATAATCCTCAACGCTGATAGCAACACCGTACTCTCGCCCCGCGAGTTCCCCGAACTCCTTCACTATAAGGGTCAAGATCTTGTGGTCACCGACGGCACAACTCTTCTCGGCGCCGACGACAAAGCCGGCATCGCTGAAATCATTTCAGCGGTAGCCTATCTGCAAGCTCATCCCGAAATCGAACACGGCAAAATTCGTATCGCTTTCAATCCCGATGAAGAAATTGGCCAAGGCGCTCATAAATTTGACGTTGAACAATTCGGTGCCGACTGGGCCTACACGATGGACGGTGGCGAGATTGGCGAAATTGAATATGAGAACTTCAACGCTGCCGTGGCTCGCGTTACATTCATTGGCCGCAACGTTCACCCCGGCTATGCCAAGCATAAAATGATTAACTCAATTCGCATAGCAAACCAATTTGCCATTATGCTTCCCCGATGGGAAACCCCCGAGCACACCGAGGACTACGAAGGCTTCTATCACCTCTGCTCAATCGAGGGTTCGGTTGAAAAAACCGTGCTGACCTACATTATCCGCGACCACGACCGTGACCGTTTCGAACGTCGCAAAAAAGAGCTCGAACACCTCACTCGCAAAATCAACCACGAATTTCCTGATTGCGCAACGCTCGACATCAAGGACCAATACTACAACATGCGCGAGAAAATCGAGCCTGTCATGCACATCATCGATGTGGCTATAAAAGCAATGGAAGAGGTAGGCGTAACCCCCAAAGTAGTGCCCATTCGCGGCGGCACAGACGGCGCCCAGCTCTCATTCAAAGGCCTCCCTTGCCCTAACATCTTTGCCGGCGGCCTCAACTTCCACGGCCGCTACGAATACGTTCCCGTCAACTCAATGGTTAAAGCCATGGAAACTATCGTGGCGATTTGCCGCATCGTAGCAGCAAAGTAATCACCCGCTCGTGGCTTCCCGTCGCAACAAACTCATAATCATTACCGGCCCTACAGGTTCAGGGAAGAGCGATACGGCTCTGCAACTGGCTCGTAGGGTCGGTTGTGATATCATATCGGCCGACTCTCGCCAGATCTATCGCGGTCTCCCTATCACAACAGCTGCCCCTAACTCCGAGCAACTGGCCCAAGTCAGGCATCACTTCGTAGGCACTCTCGACCTTGATCAATACTATTCGGCCGCTCAATTCGAGGCCGACGTTATGGCGTTGCTTCCGAGTCTGTGGGAAAAATCACGGGTGCAGATAATGTGTGGTGGCTCAATGATGTATGTCGACGCAATCATGCGCGGTATTGACCAATTGCCAACTATTTCTGATGAGGTGCGCACCTATTGCATGGACCTTTATAATGCAGAAGGGCTCCCCGCCGTTCTCGCCCAACTCGACAATCTCGACCCTGAATATGGGCGCCAAGTAGACCGCCAAAATCATCGGCGCGTTATCCACGCACTGGAAATCTGCCTGCAGAGCGGCACTACATATTCCTCGCTCCGCACCGGGCGCATCGTAGAGCGTCCTTTCGACATCGAAGCTTACTATATTGACCTTCCGCGCGAACAATTATTTGAGCGCATCAATGCTCGCGTAGAGCGCATGCTCGCTGCCGGAATGCTTGATGAAGTAGCTGCCGTGGCCCATCTGCGCCACCTAAATTCGCTCAACACCGTGGGTGTCAAAGAGATGCTCCACGTCATCGACGGCGACTGGACCCTATCATTCGCCACCGCCCGTCTCCAGAAAAACACCCGCGTCTACGCCAAAAAACAACTCCTCTGGCTTCGCTCCCGCCCCGCCATCCGCCCCCTGGCCGCCGGGTTGATTTAATCGGTTTCCGTTTTAGGGAATAATAAAGTTAAAGGATATTATTAAGAGGTCAGTTCAAAAAGGCGCAGCCTCTAATTTTATTCCTACTCAAAAATTTTTAGCGGACAGTAAAATAAATTTATGATGATCAATATGGCCATCATAAGTTTAGGTTTAGCATTTGGGGTGGAGGAGGGGGGGCCGGACGCGCTTGCCTTTGAG
>CAMWUH010000123.1 GCA_947177325.1 uncultured Bacteroidales bacterium | reverse complement strand
ATGTAGGTAATTAACTGAAAAATCACTAAATTTGGGGAGTGCAATCGCTATTTAGTGCACTCCCCATTAGATTTATTTAATAATTATGATATTTCGCACGCTTTCCACGATGGTGACGGGCTTGGTGGCTTTGGCCGCTGCCGGACAGGTAACTCCCCAATCGGCATTCACCAGCGCCCCGCAAAAGATAGTCGCCACCATAAACCAAAATGACCGCCTCGACCTGCTCGACTACCATAACGAAGGAATAGCAAAAACGCTGGTAACCTCGCTGGGCGATTCGGCAAAAATTATCTCCACCACCCCTTCGACCATTACCTTTTCGGAAGGGGAAGGCTCAACCACTACCTTTGCCGTTTTGCCATGGAAGAAGGAGCAGCTGATAATGGTGATTACAACTTTAGAGACACCCGAAGCGGACTCGCAAGTGAGATTCTACACCCACAAGTGGACCGACGTAACCGGCCAACGATTGCCTGAAGTTACTCTCGACCAATGGCTAAAACCAAGCGCCAAAAAGGAAATCGACCAATGGCACCGATTAGTGAAATTCCTTACAGTGGAGGCTACTTTCAATCCCGAGACTCTCATTCTGACCCTCACACCTACGCCGGGTAACTATATTGACCGCGACGAGCTCGATAATGTCAAAGAGATGCTATCTGCTCCGAAGCAATTTAAATGGACCGGCTCGAAATTTCAACCCATCGCGCAATGAGCAGTTCGTTAAAGCCTATGACCGTTGGCGAGCTCGCCCGTCTGATAGGTAGCCTGGTGATGCAGCCGGCAACGAGCAATGTGGCCGTGACCGGCGAGCTGAGCGATGTCAGCTTGCGCCGCGGACATTGCTATTTTGAACTTGTCGACAAAGACTCTAACGGCATGCCGTCGGCCAAACTTCGCGCCACCATCTGGGCCTCCAACGCTTCGAAACTGATACCTAACTTCGAGCAAGCCACCGGGCAGAAGTTCGCATCGGGCATCAAGGTGTTGCTCCGCGGTTCGGTAACGATGCACCCGGTCTACGGCCTGTCAGTCGTAGTCAACGACATCGACCCTACCTACACGCTGGGCGACCTTGAGCGCCGCCGCATGGAAATTCTCAACCGATTGCAGGCCGACGGAGTGCTCGACAACAACCGCTCGCTCCATTGGCCCGACATCCCCACTCGCATAGCCATCATCTCCGCTCCCGGAGCCGCAGGCTATGGCGACTTCATCAACCAACTCTTCACCAATCCCGAGCACATACGTTTTGAGGCCAAACTGTTTGAGGCCGTCATGCAGGGCGACCGGGCACCTGCCTCCATTATCGCAGCACTTGACAGAGTCAACAGCGAGCTTGAGCGATGGGATTGCGTAGTGATTATTCGTGGCGGCGGCGCAACCACCGACTTACAGGCATTTGAGAACTACGAATTGGCCGCCAACGTAGCCCAGTTCCCGATTCCGGTAATCATAGGCATCGGCCACGAGCGCGACATCACCGTGCTCGATTGGGTAGCCAATATGCGCGTAAAGACACCAACTGCCGCTGCCGAATGGCTGATTGCCCGCGCCGAAAGCCTTCTGACCGCCCTCCGCAACTATGGCAGCAAAATTCTTCATCAAGCAGCCGACATGCTGTCGGGGGCGAAGGAGCAATTAAGCTATAACCAAGGGCTTTTACCCCAATTGGCCATAGGCCTTATTGAGCGCAACCGCGCCCGACTGGCCACAGCTACGGCCACTCTGACCACAATCAGCAGCCGCCGCATAGCCCCTGCACTGGAGCGCATAAATCTTTGGGCTTCAACGCTGCAAATGTCGGCTCCGAAAGCTATCATAACCGCCGGAGAGCGATTAGCGGCGAAAGAGGCGCTGCTTAAAGCATTGTCGCCGGAAGCCGTGTTGGCTCGCGGTTATTCCATAACGCGCAACTCCCGGGGGGAGATAATCAGACTCGCAGGCGATATTCAAGAGGGAGAGGAAATAGTAACCGTCACCGCCAACGGTGAATTCACATCAATCGTAAAATAAATCTACAACATATATATCTATGAGCGAAATAACATTGGAAACTCCGGTCAGCGAGATGAGCTACCGCGACGCCGTAAATCAACTCGAATCAATCCTCCGACAAATGCAAAGCGATGATTGCGACATCGATCGCCTCAGCGCTTTGACCCGCCGATCAACCGAGCTTATTGCCGAGTGTCGTCGCCGACTGCTCGCCACAGATGAGGAGCTTCGCAACATCCTCTCGACTCTCGAAAAATAAGACCCGGGGCATGGTTGATAACGTCCGAGATTTCACATAAACGTCGCTACTGCGCAGCTCAATGTATAGACAAATTCTTTACTCGGTTTTTAACATTTCAACCGGGTTTTGCTACTGACCCTAAATAGCGACAGTTAATTAACCTCAACAGCTAAGAAACAACGAGGCGGTGTGTTATAATTAGCCGTCTGTGTCGTTGCTTTCGGAATTCGGACTCAGTCACATACTTATCTAAGAAACAACGAGGGCAAAGCCAATGTCGGCTTTGCCCTCGTTTTACAAGGTATAATCAGTGGGGAGTGATTAGTCTTTGAGTTTTGCTTTGATGAACTCGCGGTTGAGGCGGGCGATGTTGCTCAAGGGGATGTTTTTAGGACATTCAGCAGCGCAAGCACCGGTGTTGGTACAGTTACCGAAGCCGAGTTCGTCCATAGTTTTAACCATTGCGCGAGCGCGACGGGCGCGTTCAACCTGGCCTTGGGGCAGGAGGGCGAATTGACTTACTTTAGCTGAAACGAAGAGCATTGCCGAGCCGTTTTTACAAGCAGCCACGCAGGCACCGCAACCAATGCAGGTAGCCGAGTCCATAGCCACGTCGGCCACTTCCTTAGAGATAGGAATGTTGTTGGCATCCTGCGCGCCACCGCAGTTGAATGAAACGTAGCCGCCCGCTTGTTGAATTTTATCGAAAGCGTTGCGGTCGACCATCAAGTCGCGGATAACGGGGAAAGCAGCCGAGCGCCAGGGTTCGATGGTGATAGTGTCGCCATCTTTGAATTTGCGCATGTGGAGCTGACAGGTAGTGATGCCTTGAACGGGGCCGTGGGGGTGACCGTTGATATAAAGAGAGCACATACCGCAAATGCCTTCGCGACAGTCGCTGTCAAACACAACGGGTTCTTCGTTGTTTTCAACGAGTTGTTGGTTGAGCATATCGAGCATTTCGAGGAATGAGCTGCCTGTAGAAACGTTGTCGAGGTGATAGTTGACGAAGCGACCTTTTTCTTTCGGACCGCGTTGACGCCAAATTTTCAGATTTACGCTAATAGTAGTTTCCATTGTCTTTAGAGAATGCAAAATTTGACGTTAAGATTATGATTTGTAGTTACGGGTTTGCACCTGGATGGCTTCATATTTGAGAGGCTCTTTGAGGAGAACGGGCTTCTCATTGTCGCCGGTGTATTTCCAGCAGCTAACATACATATAGTCTTTATCGTTACGGGCGGCTTCGCCGTCGGCGGTTTGATATTCTTCGCGGAAGTGAGCGCCGCACGATTCGTTGCGGTTGAGGGCGTCGATAGCCATCATTTTAGCCATAACGAGGAAGTCTTCGAGGCGGAGAGCTTTTTCGAGCTCGGTGTTGAGGTCGTCGGCACGGCCCACGATGCGGAGGTCGCTATAGAATTCTTTGGTGACTTCGGCGATTTCATCAACGGCTTTAACGAGGCTTTGGAGAGTGCGGCCCATACCAACGAGGTTCCACATAACGTGGCCGAGACGCTTATGAATTTCGTCGGGCGATTTGGTGCCTTTGATGTTCATAAGTTTCTCGATGCGGGCTTTAACATCGGCTTCAGCTTTTGCAAACTCGGGAGTGTTAGTCTTAAAGTGGGGCACTTTAATCTGGTCGCTGAGGTAGTTTTGCATAGTGTAGGGAAGCACGAAGTAGCCGTCGGCCAGACCTTGCATGAGGGCAGAAGCGCCGAGACGGTTAGCACCGTGGTCAGAGAAGTTACATTCGCCGATAGCGAAGAGGCCTTTGATAGAGGTCTGGAGTTCGTAGTCAACCCAGATACCGCCCATAGTGTAGTGTGAAGCAGGGAAAATCTGCATGGGGGTGTGGTAGGGGTCGTCGTCAGAAATCATCTGATACATATCAAAGAGGTTGCCGTAGCGGTCGCGGACAACGTCTTCGCCCAAGCGTTCGATAGCATATTTGAAGTCGAGATAAACGGCGTTGCCGGTGCCTACGCCATAGCCGGCGTCGCAACGTTCTTTGGCAGCGCGTGAAGCGATGTCGCGGGGGCAAAGGTTACCGAAAGCGGGATAGCGGCGTTCGAGATAGAAGTCGCGGTCTTCGTCGGGGATATCGGTAGGTTTGAGCTTGCCTGCGCGGATAGCTTCAGCATCTTCTTTTTTCTTGGGCACCCAGATGCGGCCGTCGTTGCGGAGCGATTCGCTCATAAGAGTAAGCTTAGACTGGTCTTCACCGTGAACGGGGATACAAGTGGGGTGGATTTGGGTGAAAGCGAGGTTGGCGAGGTAAGCACCTTTCTTGAACACCTGGATAGCAGCCGAGCCGTTGCAACCCATAGCGTTGGTTGAAAGGAAGAATGTGCGGCCATAGCCACCGGTAGCGAGAACTACGGCGTGGGCTGCGTAGCGTTCGAGTTCGCCGGTGATGAGGTTGCGGACAATGATACCGCGAGCGCGGCCGTCGATGATAACAAGATCCATCATTTCGCGGCGGTTGAAGCTCTTAACGGTGCCTTTCTTGATTTGGCGGTTAAGAGAAGCATACGCGCCGAGGAGGAGCTGCTGGCCGGTTTGACCTTTAGCGTAGAAAGTACGAGATACCTGAGCGCCACCGAAAGAACGGTTGGCGAGAAGGCCGCCGTATTCGCGAGCGAAGGGAACGCCCTGCTGCACGCACTGGTCGATGATATTGTTTGACACTTCGGCGAGGCGATAAACGTTGGCTTCGCGAGAGCGGAAGTCACCACCTTTTACGGTGTCGTAGAAGAGGCGGTAAACAGAGTCGCCGTCGTTCTGATAGTTTTTAGCAGCGTTGATACCACCCTGAGCAGCGATTGAGTGAGCGCGGCGGGGTGAATCCTGAATACAGAAGTTGAGCACATTGAAGCCCATTTCGCCAAGGGTTGAGGCGGCAGAAGCGCCGGCCAGACCGGTACCTACGACGATAATGTCGAGGTTACGCTTGTTGGCGGGGTTGACGAGCTTTTGGTGAGCTTTATAGTTGGTCCACTTTTCAGCGATGGGACCTTCAGGGATTTTTGAATCGATCTGATATTCGGGAAGATTCGATGACTCGATGTCGGCGAAATCTTTCATGATCGGGGTTGAGTCGATCATGCCTTCGAGATTTTTAATGTCAGCCATTTCTGAATCGTGATTAATTATTTGTAAATTCTTGAACGTTAACGCTGGTCTCCACTGTTACGACTTCTTCAGCAGGACAGCCGGCGCATTGGTGGTTGCAACCTTCGCATTGAGCGGCGGCACATTCTTCACCGCAAGCGGTGCAGTCAGCGCAGTCAGCTTTAGAGCAAGCGGCTTCGTGAGCACAAGTAGCGCCTGTGCAGCCTTCCATTTCTTCACACATCATCATTTCTTCGCAACAATCATCTTCGCCGCAGAAACTCCAGAAACCATTGAGCATTTCCATAGGATATTCATTTTCTGATTCCAAGGCCATCTCAACGTATTGCTCCTGAAGAGCGGGGCATTTGAGGTAATTATTGTTTTTAGCGTTGACAGTGAAAACAACAGCTTCGATAATGAAGAGGGCGCACACGATAGTAGCCCAGGCATTACTGAGTGTTTTGAGGCGGTTGAACCAAACACCGTTGTCGCAGCCTGATGACTGGCACATTGACCAGATGCCGTGGGTCAGGTGGAGCCAGAGGGCAACAAAAGCGATGATGTAGATAATGCACATCCAGGGGTTACCGAACACTTGTTGGAGGAAAAGAGTACCGGCAGCCTGGGGTACGTCAGACTCCAGGTGGAGCACTTCGCTGAGCTGCATTTTAGCCCAGAATTGCCACATGTGAAGGATAAGGAAGCAAACAATCACGATGCCGAGCACGAGCATGTTTTTAGAAGACCATTCCACCTGTTTGGGGCGAGATGTTACTTCGTAACGGTCAGTGCCGCGGGCACGACGGTTCTGCCAAGTGAGCCACAATGCGTAGAGGATGTGGAGGAGGAAGCCACCGGCAAGGATAAGGGTGCCGACGAGGGCATACCAGTTAGCGCCGAGGAATTCACAAACAGCGTTGTAAGCGGTAGGCCAGAAAATCGCTACTCCATTCATCAACACGTGAAATGTAACAAACAGGACCAAGAAAGCGCCGGTCAGAGCCATGACAAACTTTCGTCCGATAGAAGAGCTTGTTAACCACATAGAAGTTTTGTGTAGGGGTTTTAGATTATTAAATAGTTGTAATTTAGAAATTTGCGATAATGCAGTTGAGGCTCATGAAAGTGCTTTTGCAAGGCGCTGTAATGAATTTCAGCAACAATGATTGGGAGGCGCCCACTTCAGAGCGTTGCAAAATTAACACATTTTTGCGTTTTTACCAACACTTTTGCCAAAAATAAATTTATCATATCTCCGCCCCATATCCCCGCTTCCTTATCAACCGCCAACTCCCGGCATGGGGCCGACAACATCTGACCAAAAAGCCGGGGCAATAATTTGAGGCTCCGGGAGTCAAAACAAGCTATCTCCGGCAAAATGACGCCTTTGCTA
>CAMWUH010000122.1 GCA_947177325.1 uncultured Bacteroidales bacterium | reverse complement strand
GTTCTTCTTCTTCGACTTCTATTTTCTTGCTGTCGATGTCAAAGATACCTCCTCAACGCGAGCTTGCGTTCTTGTGTCTGTTTTAATTGTTCTTGAGTAATCATTTACTATATAATAATGTAGAAAAATAATAATGTAGAAAAATAGGGTCAGGGTTAGTCGTGGCGCATCGGCTGCACAACGTCTTCGAGATTGGGAAGGCAGTAGCAGTTGTAGTTGAGCATGACGTCGCTGACGCGGTTGATTTCGAGGAATGAAGTGCCGTGGCCTTCGCCGAAGCTTCCGCCGAGATAGGCAATAATGTCGTCGGGTGTAAGGCGACCGGAGTCGAGGAGCTGCATCAGGCCTTTGAGCAGATATTCGCGCGAAGAGGCTTCAGTGGGCTGATAAAGCGGCAGAACGCCGTAGCTGAGGGCGAGCAGGCGAATGACCGGTTCACGATAGCATATTGCAACCGTTGGAATAGTAGCGCGATAAGAGGATATGTAGCGAGCGGTTCGGCCGGTATAGGAGTCGGTCAAGATGGCGCGTGTTCCCAACACATTGCATGAGGCCACGGCCTGACGGGCCAGAAACGACGTGCGGTCGTGCTCGATAGCGTGGGTTTCAACGTTGCCCGAGTCAACCACCTTTTCAGCTTCGCGGGCAATGCGGCTCATGGTGGAGATTGCTTCAAGAGGGTATTTACCATAGGCGGTCTCGCCCGACAGCATCAGGGCATCGGTGTGCTGATTGACAGCGTTGGCAATATCCGACACCTCAGCGCGAGTAGGCCTGGGATTGTTGATCATTGAGTGCAGCATCTGAGTGGCCACTATAACCGGCTTATGCGCCATTATACATTTCTTTATAATCATTGACTGGATGGCGGGGATGCGCTCGGCCGGAATTTCAATTCCCAGGTCGCCGCGGGCCACCATTATGCCATAGCTCGCGTCAATGATTTCATCAATGTTGTCGATACCCTCCTGATTTTCGATTTTGGAAATAATCTTGATAGGGGAGTGATGCTCGTCAAGAATTTGCTGTATCTCCTTGACATCGTCGGCCCGGCGCACGAATGAGTGGGCTATGAAATCTATTTCGAGGTCGATGGCATGCTGAATGTTCACTCGGTCGCGGTCGGTCAGTGCGGGCAGATTGATTTTTGCGCCGGGAATATTCACGCTCTTGCGAGAGCCGAGCGAGCCCTCGTTGAGGGCTGTTGCATGGATAACGTCGCCGTCGATTGAGTCTATGACGAAATCAAGTTCGCCGTCATCGATAAGCAAGTGCATGCCGGGAGCAATATCCTTGGCTATGTGGCGGTAGCTAAGGTAAATGATGGTAGGGGTTGTAAAGCCGGCGGGATTTCCGATGAAGTCGATTTTATCGCCGGTGTTGATTACTATCGTGCGGTCGTCGAGATTGGTGGTGGTGCGTATCTCAGGACCTTTGGTGTCCATCAGAATGCCGATGGCAGGACTGACGGCACGGGTGTTGTTGACAATACGGCGAAATCCGGTGAGGTCGAGATGAGCTGAGTTCATTCTGACCACATTCAGGCCGTTCTCAAAAAGCTGCATAAGGAATGGAATATCGCAGCGACGGTCACTGACGGTAGCGACAATTTTTGTAAACTTTTTCATAACGCTGCAAATTTAGCGAAAAATGCCGACATACACTTCGTTTTACCGCTCTTTTTTTACTAATCCTAACGGGTTTGGAGTCTCAACTCGCTTAGCCACGCCGCGCATGTCAATCGCCATATAAAAAATAATGGGCACACATTCGAGTGTGTGCCCATTATCAATAAGTTGGAATTTAAAATATCGATTAGTTGGCCGAGAAGGTAATGTCGGTAGCAGTGGTGGTGCTGGGTGTCCAGCCGTTCATATCCTGAGCTACTTCAAATACGATAGGCTGCAGGTTGGCAACCGAGCCGGTCAAAGTAATGTTGTAGGTGTAATAGAAGCCTTGTTCCCACTGGGGAGCCCAGTGCCCTTCCATGTTACGCGACAATATTAAATTGTCGGGAGTATGCTCGCTGCCCTTATACACTTCGATTGTAAAGTTAAGCTGTACGTCGGTGAACTGATATTTGTAGGGGATTACGTAGCGATAGTCAGTTCTGGGCTTCTGTGCATTTGTCTGAGATGCATTGGCAATTCCGGTACCGTTGTTGGTTGAGAAAAGCAAAGGCATAGAGATGGAACTGTTAATGTCTAACTTGAAATCACGGTCGGGAGTAGTGCCCCAACCTTTTGTCTGAGAGAATGTACCCACATTGCGGAAGTTCACAATTTTTACATCCTTTATGACAATGTCATAGTCGGTAGAGAAATCGCTGGTGAATATTGCATCAATCTTGGTCAGGACGTGAGAAAACTTGAATGCTACGTTAGGGTTGGGGTTAGGATTGGTGTCGGTTTTGGGCAAAGCCTTTATTTCCTTATTCTGGGCATAGATAAGGTCATGGTTATGATGAACATCGCTTCGATAGTTGGTGATAATCAACTGACGGTCGGCTCCGGTGGCGTTAAGGTCAAGACCTACCGTACCGAAGTTGTTGTCGAGAGCGACATCGGCACAACTATATGCAAAGAAGCTGTAGGTTGCATCGGGCACCCAGAAACGTGTTCCGCTATAGGTCCATGAACCGTTTTGCTTTGTCACGGCATCGCCACCAAACACCTGGATAGGATTTGCTACTTGACCTTCTTTGGTGTAGAAGCCATAAACCATAAATTTGTCAAGATTGTCAGTAGTGAGGTCGCCAACCTGGGCATCTGCGCGGCTTTGTTTCATCACTACATTCTCAAAACCGATGGTGTTGCTTTGCATGCTGACATCGATTACATCTTCTGATGTACAGGCTGAAAGTGCAAGGGCACCCACAGCGAAGAAAAAGAGTTGATTCTTCATTTTGGTTATTTTAAGTTTTTTTATTTCTTATGAGTTAGGTGGTATATTGTTTACTTCTATTGTTAAGGTTGCACTTCAATCGGCAAGTCAATGACATCGTGTTCGGGCCAGTCGTCGACATCGACGTTAAATCCTGAATCTGACTCACCGATCTGGTCCTCGATGCGCAATCCCGAGATCGTTATAACTCCGCCTCGGGGCTGTTTCTTCATCTGGTCGGCTATGTCGTAGTTATACTCAACAATTTTGCCGTTTCTTAGCAGAATTTCAAGATTGAGAGAGAAGGGGAGATCGGGGGTCTCTGATTCAGCCCGGCCATAATATTCATCGGAGAAAGAGGGAATGCCGAACGAGCGCACATGAGCTTCACAACCAAACGGCTTGACGTCGCAGTCAAACAAAATAACTGAGGCGTTTTCAGATGTGTGCCCATCGCGGAGATATACTGACTCTGCCATACCTCCGAGCGCGCCGCGAGCGAGCGAAACGTGCTCCAGACCGTAATCAAATTCATATCTGATCACATAGGTATAGACCAGGGGCTGCATCTTGACATCAAGTGAGTGGTGGTCATGAACTTTAAACTCAGGTGCATTTTCAACGTAGGCCGCATAAATAACGTCGGGCGGATTGGTTGAACGCACGTTGGGATGATGCTCATTCATATATGTCATCCCCGAGCGAGTGCGGGAGGTAGCTGTGGCACGTGCATCGGGCATTGATGTCATGTCTGACAGCATGATATATTCCGTGTCGCCGTTATATAACAGATAAGACTGCCCGGAGCCGAGGTCAACACTGACTTCTCCGCCTTCGGGATTGAGATATGTTTCGTTGCTTGTCCCGTTGGGTTTGCTTATAACCATGTTTACCCATTCGGGGCGTTCGGGGCGCATGTCATCGTATGTAAATCCGTGCAATGAAGCATCCCAGTTGGAGGCATGGTTCATGCCGTAGTCGCGCTCCCACTCATGCTCCCACGACAACCCTACGTTGAGCGTCGGGAAGTGGTCGTAGCACAATTCAGTGCGTTCACACGCTGTGAACAGCGTGGACGCAAGCAGCGCGACGGATAATATGCTATATTGGTTAATAATCTTCATTTTACTGATTGTTCTTTAGAATCGCCACACCAATGAGAAATTTAGCCTCAGAGGGCCGAAGTAATTGATGGTTTTGGTGTACTGATAGAGGAAGTGCCCGTCGAGGGGAGTATACACTTTGTCGCGCAGTTGCATGTAGCCTAATCCTATGCCTGCTTCAAGCGAAAGATGCTTGCTGACGGGCCACATATAACCGGCCGAAATACCTGCCAAGCCGCCTTCGCCTTTATGCCCCTCTGTTTTGCCGTTGCAGAGGTCATACAATCCGCCTCCGATAAAAAGGCCCACATACATACCGTGCCATCTTGAGCGGTCAATAACCCAATAGCGTACCTCAGGCATGAGTGTTGACACTCTGTAGACTTTGTGGGGGTCTTCCTTGGCATACCATGCTCCTTGAAATTCGAGAGCGGCCGACCATCGGTTGGTAAACATCCATTCAATCTGCACGTTAGGCATCAGTGCAGCGTAGTATAGGAGATTGGTTTTGAGCGCGAAATGCTCAATCTTGTTTCCTTCAGATACGATATTTTCGGCAACTTCTGAAGTTGGCGCAGGCTCGGTCAACTCTGATTGATCGGCAGACTCGGGCTCTTGAGCAGATGCCGGCTCTTCGGCAACAATAACTTCTTCAACCTCATCGACAGCTTCAGGCACGACCGGAGTCTCTGCCGGCTCTTCGATCGACGGTAGCAGTTCCTCTACGGGAATAAACAGACGCACGGTCACGAAGTTGCCTTGCTCGGCGTGATTATGGGTGACGAAGTTGTCCTCTTTGAGCCCCTTGCGGGTAATGAGCTCTGATTTTACACGGTTAGAACGGATTTTTGCGATACGCAGGTTCTCCTTATCGCTTGCTTTGGAATTACTGTAGCCGTCGACGTGTAGCGATAATTTGTGGTCGTTTATTTTTTCTTTATATTGATCAACGCAGCTAAACAGTTTTGCTAATTCTACTTCATTATTCAAAGCCGGGGAATAAAACATGTCTCTCCCGGAAAAGAAACGGAACGTCAGTACGCTGTCGCCTTTTTCCTCTGCAGAGAGTTTAAGAGCTGAAATCGTCAGTAGAATGGCTACTGTCAGCAATCTGATATGGCAGTTCATTCTGTTCAGAACGTTCATAATGGCTGGTTTATTATATTCGCAGGCTAATAAAAGGCGAAAGGGCGTTTATACTGAACCATAAGGCACTTCATTCGGGGATTGCCGATTTTGTGAGCCGCCGCTTTTGTCGTTCTGCTAACAGGCACCTTTGTGATAATAGCTTGCTAACTTTGGGATAAGATTATAGATTAATTGTTGTTGATTGGTTTGTCAACAGATTGGATTATGAGCCGAACCCGGCACGCATTGACCGGCATATCTCTATTATGCTCGCGTTGTCAGATTGGCTTACTGCAAAAGTACAATGAAATAATGAACTGTGCAACAGATTATGTGTTAAAAGTACGAAAATCGAGCGAAAAATCTACAAAAAAATCATTTTGGCACACAATTTATTTTCCAAGCTGCAGCAAACCGTCGGCAAATGACATGAAAAACAGCGTTAAGACCCGGGTCTAAGCACGGGCTACTTGCGCCTGACCGTATCCACGCCTTCGATGGCGGCGATTGAGCTGATGATTGATTGGAGTTCGTCGTCGCTGTGAACCCCGAGACTGATGGTGATGGTTACGATGGAGTCGACGGTTGATGTGTTGAAGCCGGTCATTGCCAGGTGAAGGCGGTTGGTGATGGTTTCAACGATATCGATAAAGAGGTGGTAGCGGTCGACGGCGGTAACTACGATTGTGACCGGATAGAGAGTGTGGGGGTCGGCGGGGAAGTCGACCGAAAGGAGGGAGTCGCCATGCTGCGATGCGAGCGAGATGGCTATGGGGCAGTCACGTTTGTGAATTGTGGTGGTGAGGCGAGAGGGGTCGCTGTAGCCTATGATTTCTTCACCGGGAATGGGGTGACATTCAGGACACCGGTGGAAGAGGGGTTTTGGTAGCGAACGGAGATAGTTGCGGATGGCTTTGCGGGCTTTGTAGGTGACTACGTGGTTGAGCCAGTCGGGTTGAGGAGAGGAATCGTCGGAGGTGAAAATTTCAACAACGTCGCCGCGGTGTAGCTGGGCTTTGATCGACGTAAGGTAGCCATTGACGCGTGCATATTTGGCGTGCTCGCCAAGGGCTGAGTGAACCTCATAGGCAAAGTCAAGGATGGTTGCTTTCTGAGGAAGAACAACAGGCCGGCCTTTAGGGGTAAAGGTCATGATGTCGTCGTTGTAGAATGAGGTTACGACATCCTGGATAAACCCAACCCCTTCGCGGCCTTGATGGGCTATGTCGCGGAGTACGGAGCGGAATTTTTCAATCCAGCGGCGAATATTGTCTTCGCTGCGCTCGGCCATGCAGCCTAACTGTGATTCTCTGACCATCCGGCGCGATGAGATGTGAACCTCCTGCCAGCGTCCGAAGTCGGCGAGGAGCTTCAGGTGGAAGCTTTGGTAGCCGTTTTCTTTCGGCGAGTCAATATAGTTGGTAATGCCTCCGGGTTTTTCTTTAAAGCGGTCGGTCAGCACTGCATAGATGCGCAGAACGGTTTCCTTTTCGGTTAAGCCGGGGAGTGGATTTTCGAAGACGATTTCGGTGAAGTGACGATATTTCAGATGGTTAAAGTCATCGCCATATTTGCGCATTTTGCGCCAGATGCTGTAAGGTTGTCGATATTCAACGTAGACCTCAACGTCGGTGATACCGGCTTGGT
>CAMWUH010000121.1 GCA_947177325.1 uncultured Bacteroidales bacterium | reverse complement strand
CTACGAGGTTGATTTGCTCTTTTCGGCTTGCCGAACCCCACGAAGACTCGGGCCTGACGGTCCTCGCGTATCGCGGGGTTTTCCGGGTCAATGTAAAAAAGCAGTTGTTAAAAATGAAAGAAACCGGTAGATATTCTTTGTTCGCACAACATCGTCCACACTTTCAGCGTGGACTCATCGGCTCCTTCGACTTCACGACCTCGGACTGCGTCCAAGGTTTGGCATAAACGTCGCTGCTGCGCAGCTCAATGTGAAGACAAGTTCTTTACTCGGTTTTTTAATGTTTCAACCGGGTCTTGCGACTGACCCCAAATTTTTTACTCGGTTTTTAACATTTCAACCGGGTTTTGCTACTGACTCCTTATGAGTCTCCCTCGCTATTTTCCCCCGATAACGAAAGAAGCAACCGACTGGCGTGTCGATTGCTTCTTTTGGTAAGTGGGCGTTGACGGATTCGAACCGCCGACCCTCTGCTTGTAAGGCAGATGCTCTGAACCAGCTGAGCTAAACGCCCTTTCCTCTGAAAGGCTCTGCAAAGGTAGATAGTTTTTTTGAAACGTCCAAATTTTTTCATACAAATTTTGGCCTATGTGCTTAAATTTTTCTGTTTCTCTCAGAATAGCGGGGTCAATGTAAAAAATCGGTTGTTAAATATGAAAGAATCCGGTAGATATTCTTTGTTTGCACAACATCGTCCACACTTTCAGCGTGGACTCAACGCCTCTTTATGCTTGATATCCTCGGGTTGCACCCAAGGTTCGCCATAAACGTCGCTGCTGCGCAGCTCAATGTGAAGAAAAATTCTTTACTCTGTTTTTAACATTTCAACCGGGTTTTGCGACTGACCCCAGAATACCCGGGCCCGTAATCAATACAAAACTCCCCGGCCAAGCCTTTCGGTAGCCGGGGAGCAGTGGAAATGTTATATCAATTAAGTATGATATTCAGCGGTAGTTGCAGTGATTACTTAACTACTTGTTTTGTTGCTTTAGAGCCTTGGCGAACGATATAAAGACCGTTAGAGGGCTCAACTACGCGGACACCTTGGAGGTTGTAGAATTCTGCTTTGCTGATATCGCCGTCAGCGATTACAGCGCTTACTCCAACGGGATGGGGCAATTCGAGTTTGCCATCTTCAACAGTGTAATAAAAAGCGTTGTGGTTGTAGTCAGGCTCAGCTGTCATGATCGACTTGGCAGGTAAAGAAATGGTTGCTGTTTCGTCGTCGTATGTCGGCACCACATATCCATATTGTAAGAGCTCTTCAGTGCTATTAGTGTAACGGGCAGCAGCAGACCATACTGACATGTGGCCGTAACCACCGTCGAAACCTGTCAAAGAGAGTTTAACGCGAACACGTTCAGGATCGGTTACGTCAATATAGATATGGTGGCCGTGGTCGTCGTGTGCAATCCCATCTTCGTGACCGCTATAGGGGTTGACAATGCGGAGCTGGTTGGGATCGGCGATGTTTTGTTCAATTTCTACGTCAACAGCATCGGGCATTTCCTCAAGGTAGTCGGCAGAGTAAAGGAGGGGATCTATGAATTTTGCTTTGCCGAATGATTTCCAGTTGTCGGCGTCATCATTGAGGATGTGACACCAGTGAGCAGCGCCATCTTGAACATTGCCGGCTGCGTCGACTGCTGCAATTATAATGGAGAAAACACCTGCCTCATCATTGGTGAATGAGTAAGTTTTGCCGCTTTCCATGTCCTGACCATTTTCAGCAACATAAGCTAAGTTGTCAGCGCTTGCGGGAAGGCTACCTTTAGTAATCACTAACTTTAAGTTCGCTATGTCGGCACCTCCTTGAGCAATGAAGCGAATTTTATTTTCAGCATTGCAAACATCGGCGTAAGAGTCGAATGAGTAGTCTTTAACATCGGCGCCGGGGAGGTAAATCTTGAATTTACCCTCTGTGTTAGTCTGATACCACTGGTTATTGTAATTAATACAGAACGATTTTGCCGGGAAAGAGATGCATTTGGTGTCGGCATCGAATGTGCCGTAGCCATTGCCTCCATTCCATCCGGTTTCAGAAACATATTGCGAAATATAAAAAGCGTTGAAGAAAATGACATCACCATCTTCATCGCCATAACCCAAAACGGCATTGGGGTCGGTTACATTAACGTAGAAGTACGCTTCGTTAACTCGGCCAAATGCTTCGGCAAGCGGAGAGCCTTCGCCATAAGGAAGAATGCGATAGATGTTGGGGTCTTGGTCGCTTTGCCAGATTTCAACTTCGTGAGTTACACCGGCTGCAATATCAGTGAACAAATCGAGGGGCCCTTCAATCCATGTGCCTTTTCCGAGGCTGGTATAAGTTGTTTCATCGCCTGCGGGGTCGTCGTCATCGCCGCCGGTGAGGTCTTCCATACCTTTGATTGATGCGCTGGCAAGTTTAATGTCGGCAGCTTTAAGGCGCATTGAAGCGGGTGAATTTTGGACAGTGGTTTTTTCAAGACCGTCGGCTTCAGAAACCGAAACGGCGGGAGTAGCAGCTGAGGCAGTCAGAGCAACTGCGGCTGCTGTTAAAAGAAAGTAGATTTTTTTCATAGACAACAAGTAATGTTAGCTGTGATTTAATAGAATTATGATATTAAGATTTATATTCGCAAATCTACAATAACTTTTGACATTATGCAAGTTTTTTCTTAAAAAACGTTGTAATAATCCGCTTTTTTAATATTTCGGGGTGAAATTTTGCTAAAAATGGCGAGTTCTGGTAGCAAAATATTATATTTTATGGCTTGAAAGGGAAGCGCGGGCCGGCGGAGCTTCGGCGGCGTTTTGTTTATTTCGGGGGAATTTGCTATTTTTGCAATATCAACCAATCGTGTTGCCGACTTAAATAACGATAGTATAAACCAATAATAAATATAATGAGACGAATATTATTAGCCGCCATGGCGGCCACCATAACCGGCGTTACAGCCGAGGCTTGCACCAGCCTGATAGCAGCCAAAGGCGCTACTGCCGACGGCTCCGTGTTTATCACCTATGCTGCCGACTCTCATAATCTCTATGGCGAGCTCTACAATCAGCCCGCAGCCGACCATGCCCCCGGCGCTATGCGCAAAGTCATTGAATGGGACACCGCAAAGCCACTCGGCGAAATCCCTGAAGTGAGCCACACCTACGCAACCATCGGTAATATGAACGAGCACGGCCTCGCTATTGCCGAGTCGACCTGGGGCGGCCGGCCGGAGCTTGAAGGCTCCGGCATGATTGACTACGGCTCTCTGATCTATATAACCCTCCAGCGCGCCAAAACGGCTCGCGAAGCCATCGACGTCATGACTAATCTGGTTAAAGACTATGGCTACGCATCGGAAGGGGAATCATTCTCCATTGCCGACCCTAATGAGGCATGGATAATGGAGATGATCGGTAAAGGCAAAGATGACCCCGGCGCTGTGTGGGTGGCCCGACGGGTGCCCGACGGCTACATCTCGGGACACGCCAACCATTCGCGCATCCATCAGTTCCCCCTCGACGACCCCGAAACACTTTATTCGCCCGACGTGATTGATTTCGCCCGCAAAAAAGGCTATTTCAAAGGAAAAGATAAGGATTTCAGCTTCTCGCGCGCTTATGCCGTGACTGATTTCGGTGCTTTGCGCGGATGCGACGCTCGTGTGTGGAGCTACTTCAACCGCCACGGCGCAGAGGATATGAACCAATACCTCCCCTGGATTAACAATGCCGAAGGTCCGGTTATGCCTCTATGGGTCAAAGCCGGCAAGCCTATCATCGCCGCCGACATGAAAGAGATGATGCGCGACCACTTTGAAGGCACCCCTTTCGATATGACTCAGGATATCGGCGCCGGCCCCTACGCTGTGCCTTATCGCTGGCGCCCTATGACCTTTGAGGTCGACGGCCGGGAATACACTCACGAACGCGCCATCGCAACTCAGCAGACCGGCTTCTCTTTCGTGGCCCAGTTGCGCGATGAGTTGCCCGACTACATGAAGGGTCTCCTCTGGTTTGGCACCGACGATGCCAACACCTGCGTCTACCTCCCCATTTTCTGCTCCGTTGTCACTCCTCCGGCCCAACTCGGCCATGGCGATATCGCCACGCTCGATTGGAACTCTAACTTCTGGGTTAATAACTATGTGGCCAATCAAGCCTACAACCGCTACTCGCAGATGATTCCCGACATCCGCCGCGTGCAGCAGGGATTGGAGTCGGCTATCGACGCCGATGTTGCTGTTGCTATTGAGCAAGTGCCTGAATTTGATGATGAAACCGCACGCGACCTCCTCCAGGACCTCGCCAACATCTGGGCCGAAAAAGCCACTGCCGATTATAAGGCTCTCGGCGATTTCCTCTTTGTGAAATTTATGGATGGCAACATCAAGAAGCAGGAGGAAGACGGGTCGTTCAAGCGCACTGAGACCGGTATTCCGGCCTATCCCGAATTCGGCGGTTACGACGACCGTTATTTCCGCTCAATCGTCAACGACGCCGGCTCTCGCCTCGAAGTGCATGAAATTACCGGCACCGCACAATAATCACAATTCAACGCTATGCGAACTCCCGAACAACTCGAAGGGGTTACTCTCCTGGGCAACACCGGAGTGAAATACCCCACCCAATATGCCCCCGAGGTGCTTGAAACATTCGTCAACAAGCACCCCGGGCGCGAATACCTCGTTACTTTTACCTGTCCGGAATTTACCTCCCTTTGCCCGAAAACAGGTCAACCCGACTTTGCCAAGATACTCATTAATTATATACCCGATGAAAAGATGGTCGAGAGCAAGAGCTTGAAGCTTTATCTTTTCAGCTTCCGCAATCACGGCGATTTCCACGAAGATTGTGTCAACATCATACTCAACGACCTTTGGGAGCTTATGCATCCCAAATATATCGAAGTGAAAGGTATATTTACCCCTCGCGGGGGTATCGCCATCCTGCCGTTTGCCAACCGGGGTGACGCCGACCATCAGCAGCTCGTGGCTTCGCGCCTGCTGGCCGCCTTCCCCAATGAGTTTTAACAACATGACTACCCCTACGCTATACATTATTGCCGGTTGTAATGGAGCAGGAAAAACTACGGCTTCCTTTGTAGATGAAGAAAAATTCAATAAAATCAAAGGATATGTCAGAGAATGAGAGAAAAGAGCTGTCAAGAAAGATAGTTGATTGTATCCGTGCCGCTCAATGGAAGTTATATGAGCGGAAGGCTAAATTAGGAGAGCCGGTTGTCGTTGCTGACGCAAATGGATTGCCCATGGAGATTTCCGGTCAAGAAGCTCTTAATAGAGCATTGTCTACTTTGTCTAAGGAGGAAGTTGATCGGATGCAGCGATATTTATAATTGTCTGCTGGCCGACTTCCCCAATGAGTTTTAACAACAATTTCAAACGAGATGAAAGATTCTTTGTTAGTGCTGTCGGGTGGAGTTGACTCCACCGTGATGCTTTATAAATATGCGTCGAAAATCGCTATGGCCGTGAATTTTAACTACGGCTCCAACCATAACAAGCGCGAAAATGATTGCGCCGCATTGTCGTGCAAGCGCTTGGGTATTCCAATGATTAGAATTGATTTGGACTTCATTGCCAAATACTTTGACAGCTCGCTGCTCGATGGCGCCGACGCTATCCCCGAGGGTGAATACGACGATGAGAATATGCGATCCACTGTGGTGCCTTTCCGCAACGGCATCATGCTTGCTGTGGCTGCCGGTATCGCCGAAACCCACAAGCTGAAAACCCTTATGCTCGCCAACCATTCGGGCGACCATGCTATCTACCCAGACTGTCGTCCGGGATTTATCGATGCAATGAGCAGGGCAATAGCCGAGGGCACCTACGACGGCATTACCATCGACGCGCCTTTTACGAATCTGTCGAAAACCGACATTGTGCGTATCGGCGCTGAAATCGGTGTTGATTTCGCCAACACCTACAGTTGCTATCGCGGAGGGGTGCGTCATTGTGGCCGATGTGGCACTTGCCGCGAGCGCCGTGAAGCCTTCCGCGATGCCGGCGTGACTGACCCTACTCATTATGAAAATGATTAAACCGCTATGATCAACGCTGTTATTTCGCCTGAATTTGCGGCCGCCGCTCAAGAGGGGTATCAAGCTATAGTTTTTGAAGCCGATGTAGTCAACGACGCTACGCCCGAGCAACTTACAGAAGAGATTAATCACCTTGCCGAGTCGATGAAGCAGGTGATGGAGGTGACCGATATCAACAAGCGCCCCGCCATTGCAGCTACTCGCGCAGCCTACAAGCGTTTCGGTAAAGACCCTAACCGTTACCGTCCGTCGCAGGAGCAGATGTCGCGTCGCCTGCTCAAAGGCCTCGGGCTTTACACAGTCAACGCCCTGGTTGATGCCGGCAACTTGCTGTCGTTAAAGTCAGGATGTTCGATTGGAGTGTTTGACCGTGAGAAGATTCAAGGCGACACGCTGACATGGGGCATAGGCCAAGCTGATGAGCCTTACGTGGGCATTGGCCGCGGACCTATCAATGTAGAGGGCTTGCCGCTCATACGCGATGCCGTGGGTGGTATAGGCTCCCCGACGAGCGATAATGAACGCACTGCCGTTGACCTCGCCACACGCCATATTGTCGTAACGGTTCATTGCTTTGGCACGGAGATGACGCCCGACGAAATCATTGCCGAGGCCTCCCGCCTGTTCACTACCTACGCTTCCGCCTCAAACTTCTCCGCCCGCGTAATCAAATCTTAACCTTAGAAGTCGGCGAAGCAGAGGGGCAGTAGTGAGGCTACCGACGGA